>CAZOLU010000315.1:3573-5169 GCA_964580485.1 uncultured Saprospiraceae bacterium
TGTTTTTGCTCCATTTTGAATATTGACCGAACTCCGCACAATCACCGCAATCAAGGGAATAGCACCAATCAGTCCTGCTACTACATTTCCGATCCCTACTCCTATTAGATCCCGATCCAGATTGGTCTGCCGCTCCTCTTTATCCAACTTATCTACTGCCTTGGCCACAACTAGGGTTTGTATGGAAGCAATAATCGTTAGGGTCATAACCAATACCCAAAACTCTATGGTGTTGATTTTTGAAAAATCAGGGAAAATGATGCTTTCTAAGACA
This sequence comes from uncultured Saprospiraceae bacterium, assembly GCA_964580485.1. Lineage (GTDB taxonomy): Bacteria > Bacteroidota > Bacteroidia > Chitinophagales > Saprospiraceae > Saprospira. The sequence continues at coordinate 3,848 of CAZOLU010000315.1, forward strand.
TTATCAGGGATTTCTACCAAAAAGTCTGGATTTAGGGCATAACTTTTTTGAAACAATACAAACTCATGTGGTTCAAAGAAGTTGAAGACAAAGACCATAGGAATAGCGACCAAAAGTACCCAAATAGGGGCAGGAATGCTGTGGATGAGTTTATGTTTGATTCTAGGATGGATCAACAATACGGCAATACTCAACACACTGATGCCTAAGATAATGGGATGCAGTTCTAGGAAGTTTTTGGGAATATCCATAATAGTACCCAAGGTAGACTTGGCTGGGGCATCGACTCCCAAGGCATAGGGCACTTGCTTGCTGGCAATAATCACTCCGATTGCTGCCAACATTCCATAAATCACCGAAGAAGGCACCATATCGGCCAATTTGCCCATGCGCAAGCATCCAAATAAAACCTGAAAAGCCCCGGCCAAGACCGTAGCCGCCAAAACATATTTGAAGCCCGAGCCTGGCAGTTCGTCTTGTAGGCTTTCCATTCCAGCCAAAACCACAACAATTAAGCCTGCGGCTGGACCATTGATAGAGACTGCCCCTCCTCTAAAAAGGGTGGTGATCAAGCCTCCTACAATCGCAGCCCATATTCCCGAAATTGCAGGCACCCCCGAAGCCATCGCCACTCCAAGTCCAAGTGGCAAAGCTACAAGCGATGTTGCAAAGGCGGCTAAAATATCGGCTTTAAAATACTGTCGAATGCGTTGAATAGAAAAATCTGATGTAGACAAGGGCTTAGGTTTTTGGTCTATGGTCGTTCTGTTGTTTTATAAAAATAGAAAGTTTTTGGGAATAAAAAACTCCCCGTGATAAAGTCCCTAGCCTTCTTCGACTCCTACGGAGAAAGGCTAGGACTGGGTTGCTGTCAATTTTCGATCCTCTCAGCCTCCTTTTTTGCAAAAAAAGAGGCTGAGCCCTTCGGGAAAGGATCCGAAAATTTTAGGCTGCAAGATCCTTTGCTCCTCGTCCTAGACGAGGGGCTGAGCAAAGCGAAAGGATCGCAGCAGCTCGTATTGACCAAGCCGTTCCCTTTTCTGGGGATGCCCTTGACATAGGGTTCGGCAATTAAGTGAGTAGCCGCAATTATTTATGGTTAATTCAAGAAGCTTTTTTGCGTTACAAAGCTCTGCTTTTTTGCCACAGGCAAAAGCCAGCGCAGTTCGCTTCGCTCATGTTGCAAATACTCGCCATAGCTACGGCTATGTCTGTGTATTATGCTCAGCCTTTGTGCTACTAGCACAAGCTAGCCCAGTCCACTGCGTTCATGCCTTGATTAACATCAAAAAATCTAATGAATTTTTCCTATAAATAATTAC
>CAZOLU010000316.1:0-5164 GCA_964580485.1 uncultured Saprospiraceae bacterium
CAAGATGCTGTGAGCGCCTATGTGGGCCCCGGGGCCCACATAGGCTTGCGCGTGGATGTGGGCGCTGGCGCCCACTTTGGCGCCTTTGCCTACATAGGCAAAGGCACCAATGCTAGCGGATTCATGTACCTCCGCCTCGGGGTGGATGAAGGCCTGTTCTTTGACGGCCTCGGCCGAGGTAGATGCTTCCTCTTGTGCTAGCATATTGCCAAAATGCTCCATCAGCACAGAAAGTGAGGCATAGACATCCTCTACACGAATCAAAGTGGCTCTAATTTCTTGCTTAGGCCTAAAGTCCTTGCTTACCAAAAGAATAGAAGATTCACAAGAATAGGCATAATCTTCATATTTGGGATTCCCTAAAAAGCTAATGGCTCCTGGTTCGCCTTCTTCAATTTTGGCGGGCTTGCTGACTTTTACCTCGGGGTTGCCCTCAATAGTACCGCCCAGTAACTGGGCAATTTCACGTGCAGATGCTTGCATGTTGGTTGTTTTATTTTTGAAAAGTAATTTTACTACTTTTTTATGGGAATGGCAAATTACTAAACCTGACTGAGGGTCGTATTTGGGAGTTTTTTGCGAAGTATCGAAGTCATGGAAAATTGATCGACTGGACAGGGAAGTACTAAAAACTCCAATTGTTGTAAGTCAAAAATGCGATCCGGCAAAGTTTTGAGCTGGGTGTTATCGCCTAAATTTAAGAACTTTAATTTCTTTAGTTCCCCCACGGAGGGGGGAATTGCCTGAACTTGATTAGAACGCAAATGGAGCTCTTCCAGCCGCTCCCATCCTCCTAATTCTTCAGGTAATTTTGTTAACTGTCCTTTGTGAATAATGAGTTTTTGTAGCTTTTGTAATTGAGTAATTTCATCTGGAAGCTGAGTAATAGGGCTGTTATAAATCTCAAGTTCGCGCAAATGGCGCAAGCGCCCAATCGAAGCTGGAATCTCCTCAATTTTATAATCTTCTTCCAATTTTAATACCTCAAGATTGACCAACAGATGAAAATTCTTAGGCAATGCTTTCTGAGTGGGATGCATAGCTACCTTATCAGGGTTCATAGAATTTCGAAGTTCCAATCGCTTAAAGTCTGTCAGAAAAAATAACAGCTCTTTAGTAGATCGAATATCATATCTGAGCTTAAATTCGCGGTGAATAAACCGAGCCAATTCTTCATAAGGACTTAAATCCAAAGGACGATCAAGCACCTCCCGCAATTGAAGTGCCATCAAAATATTTTCATGCCTGCCGCTTTGAATAAGCTGATGGATTTTTTCGTGCATATTATGAAGTTCTTGCTTGTTGTATTTTACTCAAAAAATCATCTTTTGTTGCATATTGTTGGTATTACAACCTCTCAGTAAGTAATAAAAAAATCCCCCCACTTTTACAAGCAGGAGGATTTTTTATGCTTTTAGGTAGGCTATTTCTTAATGAATAACTGACTTTGATGTTTGGTAGTTGATTGCAGGCGAATCATGTAAACACCTTTTGGCAATTCACTAACGTCTAAAGTAGTTAGCTGATTAGTAAGCTGTAAGGTTTTCAATACCTGACCATTGACACTCACTAATTGTAAAGTATATTCCTCAATAGCACGATCATTCAATTCTACGTTTAAAAGCTCCTGGGTTGGATTCGGATAGACATTCATTCCTAAAACAGAATTACTTTCCACCTTACTTGTACTCGAATTAACAGAAGTAAACACTACGGGGCCTACATTCAAGTTAAATCCAGCTCCTCTCATAAAAATGGTACCTGTTGAATCAATACCCAAGGTATCACAGTAGGTGTCGGTGCAATTCAACGTACTATCAAATACCATCACACAAATATTATAAATGCCAAAATTGACAAAATTGTGTGTCACAGAGTCTGTAGGGGACAAGACTACTCGTGGCGATCCATCGCCAAAATCCCAGGTTAATGAGATGGCATTGCCGGGCAAACTTCCGGCCAAAAAGGGCTGTAGCCCTAAATCGAACAGATTAGCGGGGTTCTGTGTAATCGTAAATGATATATCTACTGAATCACAAGCCACCGGGCTTGCATACTGACAAGCACTGATTGCTGAACAGCTTCCATCTGTGATGAGAACAGCGTAGTTCCCATTGATGGGAGCTACATAGGTGGGCCCTGTAGCACCCGGAATTGGCATACCCGTAGCAAAATCAATCCAGGTGTAAGTAAGGCCTGCTCCTGTAGCTAAAGAAGTTAAACTATCATTCATCACAAAAACACCTGTATCTATAGGAGGGCAACTGATCGCCACTTCTTGTAACTTACTAATAAAAGCTGATTGCATAGCAGAGGGAGCATTGAGAAAAGTGGTATCCGGACCAATGCCAAATTCACCTGAGCTCGTATAAGAGCCTGTATGATACATAGCATTAAGACCAATCCTGTTGTAGTAATAGGGTTCACTGTTGTAGATGGGTCAATATCTACTGTACCGTTGATTGTTCCATAGAACAATAAAGAGTTGTTATTGTCTGTAGTTAATTCTTTGAACTCAATCTGACCAACTCCTTCGATCATTTTCCCATAAAAATAAGTACCGGCAGTATCCAGCTTCACGACAAAATTATCTTCTGAATTAGACGCTGTAAACAAATCCCTAGCAGCATTGGGATTGAAATCCACTGTTCCTTGAAATGAACCTGCACAATAGATAGCTCCATTCGTTCCATACTCAATAACTGAAATTTCATCATTCCCAGTTCCTCCAATTTGTTTTGACATAAAACAAAGTCCGACATTTGTCAAATAAGCAACAAAAGCATCAGACATTCCATTGCTTGTAAGATTATGTATTCCTCCACTACCAAAATCAATTGTATTTTCAAAAGAACCACTTGCTATCATAAAACCTTGAATATCATCCCGGGTCAAATCAGTCAAGTAATCATTGCCAGTTCCGCCATAAGATTCTCCTGTGATATAGTTACCTGAGCTATCCACTTGTACTACAAAACAATCATATCCCCCCTGAGAAAATTTAGTATCAAATCCAGTAGTAAATGATATATTTAAGTCGATAGTATCTGCATAGTTGCCAGCAAGATAAATATTCCCGAGAGGATCTTGCTCCACAACTTCAATATAATGATTGACTCCTCCCATTTCGGATTGAACCCAAACCAGATTTCCAGCAGTATCTAATTTAAGCAGAAACAGATTGCGAATAAATGCCGTTCTCGAAGTAGCACCCAACCCTGGATCAAAGTCAACGATATTGATAAAATGACCTGAGATTAGCAATTGATTGTTGTGTAGAATGGCTCCTTCCTTACCTGTAGACATTACGGTATCAGCAGTAGTTGTTCCTCCTATTTGCTTAGCCCAAATAAAATTACCTGCACTATCCAGTTTTTGGATGTAGAGATCTAAGCCTCCTCCTGCTGTCATGTTGAAAGTAGACAGACTAGGATCAAAATCAACTGTTCCAGAGAAATGCCCTATATGGTAAACATTTTCTTGTGCATCAGTAATTACTTGGGTTCCAACTTCTGTACCAATACTGGCAACGGAAGAAGCCCATCTAAAACTAGGTGATTGAGCGTTAATTTATTGAAATGAAAACAGAAAAGCTATACATAAAACAGACCTTATTATAAGGGTGTGGTTTTTATGAAGTGAAAAAATGATCGTTCTTTGACTTTTTGTGTGGGGCGCCTTCAGTACATAGTACTTCTTTTGGCTTTCGCCTTTGCTATGGTTCGTTTCACATGAATCTCCTCTTGGAGATTCATTGCTCACTCATGTAGCAAAGGCGAAGGCAAAAAGGACTTTCATCCCTTTGGGAATCGGTCGTTCATGCAGCGCTTTGCCAAAATTTTAGATTTTCCACACGATTTGTCAAAGAACCAAAATGATTTTGACAAAAATAGTAGTTTTATTCTTATTTGTCAAGTTTCTTTGTGTTTTAAAATTGTTAATTTTTTCTTCTTGGCGATTGGAAAGCATTGGCGGACGCACCAACAGATTTGGAATCATCAGGCTTTAGGTATAGAATACACTGGCTAATTTTCTCTTTTTTTAGAAAAATGCTTTTTCAGCCGCCCAAAACCTAAAAAACTAATTATCAAAATCTTACATTATCAACCCTCAAATTTTTGTGTTGAAAACAATTCGCTAATATAGTACTTTATTTTAACCTACACAAGGGATCTTTACAATATGTTATAAATCCACTTTTTATCTTAAAAATACCTTGCATACTTGGCAAAGTATTACTAAATTGCTATGTCAGAAAAAAGAAAAAATTCGACTTTTCTTATTACCTCCAAGCTTAGGCTGTATGGGGGTTGGAAAAGCTATATTTTTTTCATTTGAATTAATATTTTGCATAATAAATTTTTCATAAAAAAACAAGTGTTTTCCTAAAAAAACAATAGCGTGTAACCATTAGCGAAAACCATAATTCTCATTTTCTTCAAATAAATAATTACCTATGAAGTTTCCATTCAAAAAAGCCGAGATTGAAAGTTGGGATCAAGGCACTTATCAAAACAAGTTTAAGGCTGTCATTAACAAGCTAAAAAACAAAGCAAACAGTCCAGAAACGGCTGTACAGCTATTCATCAATCAGGAACACGAGTTTTCTGATGGCAAAGGCGCTTTAATCATTGCCGGTAACCTTTCGGGTGCTGAGAAAAAAATGGTCAAAGATGCGGTGAAGGCCAACAAAAAGATGTGCATATTTGGTAAATGCTACATTGGTACTGGCGATGATGGCAAGCCCAAATTAGTTATGCAAAAGATGAAGGGTAACGCCAAAATTAACAAAGTACAGAAAGAGGCTAAAACTACCTTAAAGAAGATAAAATTAGCTAGTCTGGAATTAGTAGAGGATCTATTTGGCGCAGTGAGCGATGCCGTAGGAGCTGGCGACGACGCAGCAAGTGATGACGACGCAACTATTGACGACGCAGCAGCTACTGATGCACCAAATGATGATGCAGCTATTTTTTCTCAAGTAAAAGAATTGATGAAATCAATTGCTGGTGGTTTCAAAGAAAAAATTAAAGGTCAGGTTGTTCCTAATGTTAAAAATCAGGCTGCTACAGAAGAAGATCTTGAAGAAACAACTACTCTAAGAGAAAAAATCGATGAATTGGTTGACACTGCAGAGCAGTTAAGCGATGGCATTAAAGAGAGA
>CAZOLU010000317.1:0-1860 GCA_964580485.1 uncultured Saprospiraceae bacterium
GGAGGCGGAGCTTTGATAGTTGGAGGGGTTGGATTTGTTGTGGCAAGGCGCAGACGAGAGCAGGTCTAAGCCCTTTGCATAGCGTCATGTAGTAACTTTTGTTAGAGAGTACTAAGGCAATTGATCGGTCAGATCTCCCAAAGGCGGGTTGAAATCCTCCCCATAAAATTCGTAATAAGCCGTATGATCGAGCTTGTTTAGTATGTCCGATTCTTCGATCACTTCGGTGTAGGATTCATAACACATCAAGGCTTTTCGATTTTGCTCTTGTGCGGTATCGCTGAGTTTGACCGCGCAGTCAATCCGCTCTTTGCTAGAATGGCGCATGCGAATAAAACCGTTGGCAAAGGTGGGCTGGCCGTGATCTTTGATAGTATAAAAAGCAAGGCGGCGGAGGTAGTCGTCTATTCCACTATCTTGTAGTTGTAGAAAAACACGCTTGACCACGGCATGTGTAATAAGGTGATCGTGAAAGCCGCTGATGCCGTGTACGGGATAGCTCACCACGATCTCGGGTTTTAGCTTGCGGATAAAGTCGGCAATGGCGCGCTCGAGGTTGCGAGGATCGATGTCTTGCAGGCCACTGTCGGGCCAATCCCATACTGTTAGGGAGGTAAGTTCCAAGACTTCTGCTACTTTTTCCATTTCTCGCTGCCGAACTTCGCCCATTTCTTGGATCGGGAGTCCCATTTTATGGCGCATTCGGGTAGCGCCTCCTTTAGTGAGGGTGAGGAGGTGTACTTGGTGGCCTTGCTGGGCTTGCTGGTACATGGCCCCTGCGGGGCCGTAAGATTCATCGTCTGGATGTGGAAATATGTATAAAATTTTCATTTAACAAACTAGCCTTTTTCGATCGTCATTTTAAGAATACGCACATCTTCTCGAGGACGATTAAAAGGGTCGCAACTCACCTTACTGATTTTCTCTAAAACCTCTTCTCCTTCAATCAGTTCACCAAAAACCGTATATTCTCCATCAAGATGAGGCGTACCACCTTTTTCTTTATAATCTTTACGCTGTGCTTCGGTATATTTAAACTTTCGGAAGTTTTCAATTTCATCTAATTGAGCATCCGTTTGTAGCTCACCCTGTACAATATAAAATTGTGACCCACTGGATGCTTTTTTGGGATTGGCTTGATCTCCCATTCGGGCAGCGGCAAGCATTCCTTTTCGGTGAATATGGACAACCCCAGAATCGGTTTTTCCCAATTCGGCATCAATCGTATAGCCAGGGCCACCCGTTCCCAGTGGTTTGCCAGCTATGGCATCTTTGGAGTCAGGATCACCTCCTTGAATCATAAAATTAGGAATTACCCGGTGAAATAGCAGACTGTCGTAAAAGCCTTGCTTCACTAATTTTACAAAATTATCCCGATGTTTAGGAGTAGAAGAAAAAAGTTGGATTTTCATTTCCCCCATGGTAGTTTCTACCTTGATAATGGGAGCGTATTCTGGAGGTGTTGGATTAAACATAGGTTTATGACAAGCAGTTAGTAAAATAATAGCCAAAAGGCAGATCCCTAAATTTCTTATGGGTTGAGATTTCATAAATACCCTTTTAAAAAAGAATGCTCAATACCATTGATTCACAAAAATAGCAAAATCAGTAAAAGAACTGCTAAGCAGCTTGAATTTCTTTGATATATTGAATCGCTTTTATTTTAAGGTAACGCTCCTGTGCCTTAACATCTTGTTGTGGGGGTGCTGCCAACATCTTCCAATGTGGCCATCCATCCGCATCTATACCTTCAAATTCGTAAAAGCCATCATAACTCAATAGGCGACAAGTAGCAATATGCATCAGGTCACGTTTTTCTTCTTTAGTCCATTCCTCTTTAATTTGACCAAATTCTTGGAT
>CAZOLU010000317.1:1870-5152 GCA_964580485.1 uncultured Saprospiraceae bacterium
TCTGGAAGTTTTTCTAACCCCAAACTATCTTTGACAAAATGTCTAGCTTGCAACCACTCAAAATCAAATTGCCAATCTTCCATAGGCTGAAATTATAAGTTAATAACACTCTAATAAATCTAATAATTCGGTTTCAGCTGCCTTACTTTCATCCAGCAGCATCATAATTACAAGGGACAAAATTAGTAAAATTATCAGAACGGGAACGAAAAAAACAAAATCAATAGCCTGGTCTAACTGAGAATAGCCAATTAGTACTCCTGCCGCAGCAAGCATCCCGCCTAAAATCAACATTAAGATGACAAGAATTAGGGGGTGTAATCGGATTTTCAGTTCAATCCTACTGCCCTCTGCCGCCTCAAAAACTTGCCCACTAAGTAGCGGGGCCAAGCTTGATTTGATATGTTTTAGGCGAGTAAGTCGAAAGCGATCCTCTTTCACCTCGCCCACAAAGGCATGATTGAAATCAGGACGTTCGTACCATTTGGGGTTACAATGATTATCTTGAAGGCGAGTCATCACCTCTTTTTTATTCAAAAGGCTTTTTAACTCTATTCTTTTTCCTAGAAATATTTGTTGAAAGATACTGGCCATTATTTTATAGGATAGATTGATCAATGCCCCAGATTCCCAGCGATGTTTTCAAAATAGCTAGAAACATCATGCACTAAACTAGGGTTGGGATCTAAGGAGAGTTTGGGGTTTTTCCCCTCATAATCCATCTGATTTAAAACATAACGAATAACTTCCAACCTTGTTTGTTTTTTATCATCTGCTTGTATAATTACCCAAGGGCAGTGCGCAGTATTGGTTTGCTTAAACATTTTGTGTTGATAGTGGGTATAGCGATCCCAAAGCTCTTGGGCTTTAGCATCTACTGGACTTATTTTCCACTGTTTTAGGGGATCTTTCTTTCGGTCATCAAAGCGTTTAATTTGTTCTGCTTTACTAATATCCAACCAAAACTTGATAATCTTCAAGCCACCGTCGATCAGCATTTTTTCAAAATCATTGACTTGCGCCATAAAGCGATCATACTGCTCCTGATTGCAAAAGCCATTGACAGGCTCAACTACTGCGCGGTTGTACCAGGATCGATCAAACAAGACCATTTCGCCTTGGGTGGGCAGGTGCTTGGCATAGCGTTGAAAATACCATTCTCCACGCTCTAAATCGCTGGGTTTGGGTAAAGCCACCACCCAGTGGTGTCGAGGCATCAATGGTTTCGTAAAACGCTGAATCGCGCCCCCCTTTCCCGCAGCATCACGACCTTCAAAAATGATCAGGAGTTTTTCATCACGGTCAAGCATAGAGTTTTGCAATTTAATCAACTCAGCTTGCAAGTCGTTTAAGGCTTCTTTGTATGCAATTCGCTCTAAGACCTTTTCTAAATTGTAGTTTTTTGCCTCTAGCAATTCTATAATCCCATCCTTACTGTTAATTCGGCGAAGGTCTTCAGCCGTTAGATACAAATCCTTTCCCATATTATTGTTTTTGCAGTTGGTTTAATTATTTTCCAAACCTAATTTAAAGAAAAATATGTACAAATGGGATTTTCATGGTCAAAAGTTGAGTACTAGAATGCCATCCCTCTCCTTATCCTAATGGATTCTAAAGGGCATATTTTGTAGCATAATCACAATTCCCTACATCGTTACAAGAAAACCCTTTCATTTTCGAATTATTTTGAACTCTTGGGTCGATGCTGCTGGATATAAACCGTCGGATCCAAATAGCCCTCCTTGTTTTTAGCATATCCGCCACCTAAGGGCATATCTACTTGATTACGCAGCTCGAGATGCAAATGCGCATAATACTGTCCATTATTATTCCCAATAGTAGCTACTTTATCCCCTCTTTTCACCCAATCTCCCCTTTTTACAAAGATCTCCTGACAATGCGCATAGAGCGACTCCAAATATGCTCCCTCTACCTCATGTACAATCCTCAAAACAGGTCCCCAGCCTCCTTTATGATCTTTCACTTCCGTCACATAACCATGAGCAATGCTATAAATGGGATCTCCCAAATCACTATTGCCCCCCGTTTTCGCATTCCAGTCATCTCCTAAATGATGACGCTCTCCTCCAAAACCCTGTGCATTGTAATAGCCCTTCGCATCAGGCTTCCCAACGGGAAAATCAAAACCATCTGCCCGATACTCGGGATGCGCTGAAAACAGCTTGGCATAAGGATGTACTACTTTAGCCTCAATAGGCTTCTGGTCTTTTACAAAGGATTCAGAAACAGGCTGTTCTTGGCAGGCCAATAGGAAGAGTAGTCCAGCGATTGTAGCAATATACTTCATGTACAAAAAATTAAAGCGATATTCTAAACATTCACCAAACACTGCCGATTAGCTCTTTTTCAATTTCTCCACCAAGGCGCCCATCGTTGCCCTATTCTCTGGAGACCAAAACTGCTCCATCGCATCTCCATAGCTTGCTTCAAAGTCTACATTCATCGATTGGAGTAAAGAAGTCCGCAACTTTTGCTTGCTCATCCGCCAAGTCTGTTGTGGCAAGCGGAGGTATTTTTTAATTTGCTTGATGGCATTGGGCATTAAATCCTCTGCCGAACAAATTTGATCAATCAAACCAGCGGCATGGGCTTCATTCGGCGACAACAATTTACCTTCCATCAAAAACTGATAGGCATTTCGACGACCAACCCAAAAGCCATAGAGCTCTAAAATTCGCTCAGGCACTACAATCCCCACTGGAATTTCATTCAATCCAATACGAAACTGCTCTCCTTCCAGCATTAGGCGGTAGTCTGCACAACAAGCAAAGACACAACCTCCCGCAGGGCTATGCCCTGGAATTGCAGCAATCAACGGTTTAGTAAAAGCAGCAAGTTGGGTGGCTAGGTTGACAAATTTTTCCCAGAAATCATAAGACCCTGCCTTGTCCAAACCATAAAGCTCTACGACATCTAGTCCTGCGGTAAAAATACCCGGATTTCCAGTTAAAATAACCCCAGCTACGGCCTCCTTATCTTCTGCGGCTTTAAAATACTGGGAAAGTTCTTCCATCATTTCTAGGTTGATGGGATTGGCGCTGCCTCGATGCAGCTTGACGATGGCATAGCCATCTTGTTCGGTAATTTGTAAAGTTTGCATGGATAGGTGTTTTTTTTTAGATGCTAGACTCTTAGACTTTAGACGATAGATTTAGAGATGATTAGATTTAGAGATTTTCAGATGCTGTAAGGGTGACAGGAAGTAGTGTGTAGTGAGACGCAAGCCTGGTTGATCTACACATTCCTTTTTGTATTTCTACT
>CAZOLU010000318.1:0-4042 GCA_964580485.1 uncultured Saprospiraceae bacterium
TCCAAAAAATTCTAATTTCCTGCCATACAAAAAACACTTACATAATCTTTAATGTGGAAAATAGAATTTGGATTTAAATAAAAGACTATGTTAGATATTCCATTATTAAGTACCATTTGTCGTACTCCCGCCGCCCCTGGTTTTGAACAACGCTTGAGAGCTTTTGTAATGCAGGAATTGCGTCCTTTTGTAGATGAACTGGAAACGGATGCTATGGGCAATGTTTATGCCATCAAACGAGGGCGACTAAGCAAGGAGGGGAAAGAGAGCAAGCGCATTATGATTGCTTCCCATCTTGATGAGATTGGTTTTATTGTTACTCATATTGAAGAAGGGGGCTTTTTGCGTTTTCATACCCTAGGCGGCTTTGATCCCAAAACTTTGACGGCCCAGCGGGTAATCATTCATGGAAAGGAGGATATTATTGGTGTAATGGGTTGTAAACCTATCCACCTCATGTCTGCGGCAGAACGTGGCAAGCCCCTGGGCATTAAAGATTATTTTATTGATACGGGGATGAGCAAAGAAGCCCTTGAGCAAATTGTACAAATAGGCGACCCTATTACCCGAGAGCGAGAACTCATTGAGATGGGCAATTGCATCAACTCTAAATCTCTAGACAACCGCCTTGCTGTTTATATCTTATTTGAAGCCTTTAGAGAGCTTCAGCATCAAGAACTGCCTTATGATGTCTATGGGGTCTTTACGGTTCAGGAGGAAGTGGGGATTCGTGGTGCACAGCTTGCGGCGCACCGTATTTCTCCCGATTTTGGTTTTGGTATTGATGTCACTATTGCTTTTGATGTGCCTGGAGCACAGCCCCATGAAAAAATTACAGCACTAGGAGCTGGTACTGCGATTAAGGTGATGGACAGTCGAACCATTTGCGATTATCGCATGGTAGCTTTTATGAAAGCAACAGCCGATAAACATGATATTAAATGGCAACCTGAAATCCTGACTGGAGGAGGAACGGATACTGCTGGGATTCAACTTTTTGGTAAGGCTGGTGCGATTACTGGTGCTATTTCTATACCTTGCCGGCACGTGCATCAAAGTATTGAGATGTCCCACAAAGAGGATATTCGAGCCAGCATCGAGCTACTGAAACACTGCTTGCAGGAAATCGACCAATATGATTGGGCATTTAAATAGGGGGGGGATGCCCAGCCAAGAACAATAGAAGCGTCTTGGCTGGGTTGATGCCCTGCTTTAGCAGGGCTGAACAAAGATCTATTTTTCTCGAATCAAAGGTGGGTAATCTTCAAAAGGATTGAGCTCGATGGCCTCTACCGCTTTGCGATAAGCTGGCCAGTTTTGTTTAAAAAAGCGATTCACTTGTTCAATAGCAAGGTCGAGCTGGTCTTCTGCTTGCTCAATAAGTCGTTCTTCAGTGGCTCCTGGAGCGGCCAAGGAACTACCCAAGTACCATCTAGCTGTACCCAAGCGATTGCTTATGGAAGGTACTGGTGACCTAATAATGCCTTGTTTTTTGCTGTTATCCTCTCCAACAAAGAGCTGCATCAATTGCTCAATCGAATCTTGTACTGATTTGGACTCTTTGATGATGGGCTCATACGCTTTTTCATCTGCTTTTTCAAAGCTTTGCTGAAAGTCTTTGGCTAGGTCTTTTGCATCTCGGAGCCGTGTCATGGCCTCGGCCGCAAGTGCAGTACTTTGTTCAAGGCGTTTGAATTGTTTTTGCTTGCTTTGCAATACCGCTAAGGACATCTCCACCCGAGGATCGTATTGTACTTCAATGATACTAGAGTCTACTTGGTCGCCAAAGCTAAGTTTTATTTTATATCGCCCTGGTAGTACCTCCACTCCAGAGGGTTCTCGATTAGCCTTAGGTGCTCGGCGACTAGGCCCTCGAACTCCTTTTTCTCGCTTGCCCCAGGTGGTCAGGTGGAGTCCATTATCTTTAGGAGCTTTGCGCTGAATACTTCGAATCAATTCACCTTTCATGTTGTAGACTTGTAGTAGAATAGAATCATACTTCACTTGAGCGATACTATCCTGAGGGCTTTCATCCTCCTTCCCCTTCTTAGCTGCATCTTTTTTGGATTTTTCAGGACGATTGATGAGATAGCTAATTCTAGCTGCACTTGTACGATTACGCCCATTAAACATAGCATTAGCCCCAAAACGAGTACCAGAAGGCTCTTGCCAAAGGCTATGATAAGCGGTAGGTGGATCAAAAAGCACTAGAGTTTTGTCTAAAAGGGCCTTTCCCGCTTTAGCGAGTTTTCTGAGTGGTTGAATATCATCCAAAATATAAATAGATCGACCATAAGTACCAATCACCAAATCATGTTCTCTAGGGTGAATGAGCAAATCCATAGTAGGAACATTGGGGTAATCCTGAGTCCATTGCGTCCAGTTTTTACCTGCATCAATAGAAATATAAAGTCCTCCTTCTGAGCCTAAAAACATGAGATTGGGCTCTACTGGATCTTGAATAAAGGCAAGGCAGTAATTCCAAACCTGTTTTTCATTAACAATCAACTTCCAGGTCTTTCCATAATTGTTCGTATGAAAGAGGTAGGGTTTATAATCAAAATTCCGATAATTATTAACCACAGCTACTGCCTCTCCAGCTTGATGAACTGAGGCTTTAATTTGTGCGACCCAGCCAGCCTTAGGCATTTGAGGTGGCGTTACATTGGTCCAGTTTTTACCCCCATCTCTACTCAATTGTATCAACCCATCATCCGTACCCACCCAGAGTAATCCTTTTTCTAAACTAGAAGGTTCAATGACTAGAATGGTCGTATTATTTTCTGCTCCAGTGGCATCAATAGTCAAGCCTCCACTGAGATGTTGTAGTTGTTTACTGGTATCATTAGTCGTTAAATCAGGAGATATAATTTCCCAACTCAATCCTTTATCAGTAGATTTATGTACAAATTGAGAACCAAAATAAATGCAATTATTATCAAATGGATCTTGGGCAATAGCAGCATTCCAATTGAATCGCAGACGCATATCTGGGTCGGGGTGAGTTGGGCGAACGGTGTAGGTATGCCCCGTTTTTCGATCATAGCGCACTACATATCCTTGCTGAGACATAGAATAGCCATAGCGAGTATCATCAGGATCAGGTATAACATCAAAGCCATCACCAAAGGAGATCTCTTGCCAATAGGCATTGCGAATCCCCTGTGATTTCCATACATAGGCTGGCCCAGCCCAAGATCCATTATCCTGCATTCCTCCATATACATTATATGGCGTTTCATTATCAATATTGATGTGGTAGAACTGCCCAAGGGGGAGGTTTTCTACAAAGCGCCAAGTTTTTCCCCCATCATGTGTAATATTAAGACCTCCATCATTCCCATCTATCATATAGTCGGGGTTCGTAGGGTGAATCCACCAAGCATGATGATCGGGGTGTACTCCTTTGCTAGTGCCATAGGCAGGCATCAGTTGCTGAAAGCTTTTCCCTCCATCTTCACTTACATTTACATAGGTGAAAATGCTGTAAAGACGGTTTTCATTTTGAGGATCAACATAAATTTCAGAGTAGTAGAAGGGGCGATTCCCAATTTCATTGTCATTGCTGTTAATTTTTTGCCAATTATAGCCCCCGTCATCTGAGCGATAGAGCGCATTGTCTTTAGATTCTATAAGCGCATAAACTCTTTTGGGGTTGGAGGGTGCCACTGCAATGCCAATACGACCGAGATCTCCTTTAGGCAGACCATCCTCAGCACTAAGCTTTTTCCAATGTTCACCTCCATCTACGCTGACATAAAGTCCAGAGCCTGGTCCACCAGAGTTGAAGGTCCAAGGTTTGCGGCGGTGTTCCCACATGGCGGCAAATAGCTTGTTGGGGTTTTGGGGGTCGGCAACGAGGTCGGCACAGCCCGTTTTGTTGTCGACAAAAAGTATTTTTTTCCAGGTTTTTCCCCCATCAGTAGTTTTGAAAACACCGCGTTCAGGGTGCTCTCCCCAGGGAGAACCTATGGCTCCCACATAGACGGTGTTGGGGTTGTTGGGGTCAATGACGATGCGATGAATATGGCGGGTTTTTTTT
>CAZOLU010000318.1:4052-5135 GCA_964580485.1 uncultured Saprospiraceae bacterium
TAGCCCCATGAGTTGCCATGTACGTCCAGCATCTAGGCTTTTGTAGATGCCATAGCCCCCGTTGAGGGAGTTGCGTGGATTGCCTTCTCCGGTTCCTGCCCAAATTACATCGGGGTTGTTTTGATCTATGGCTAGTGCGCCAATCGATAAGCTGGGCATGCTATCGAATATCGGCTTCCAGTCGATTCCACCACTTTCTGATTTCCAGATACCGCCCGAGGCACTACCAATGTAAATGATCTGTGGCTGCTTTTCTACTACATCAATTGCTGTTACTCGACCACTCATTCCCGCAGGGCCAATACTCCGCATATTCATATTTTGGAGCTTAGTGAGGTCAATTTGCTGTGCCTGGCATTGAAAGATGAAGCTGAGTAAAAGCGCTAAGCTGAGTGCTAGTCGTTGCATGTTGGTTGGTTTTATGTCCTAATGTTTTTTGCGAGTTACAAAAATCTACTGCTTTGTATCACTCATTTTATAAAAAGTTGAACGGAAAGATACAGAAAGTCCTAGAAAAAGTGAATACATTAGGATAAAGGCTATGTTTGTGCAGAGATCACTACAATAAAAAACATGAGAGACTCCTAGACGTGAGACTAAGAGACCCAAAGACTAGATGATATACGTCTTGTCTTTGGGTCTCTTAGTCTAAAGGCGTAGTGGTCTAACTCCAAAGGGATGCTCTTGGCAATGCCTCTGCTACACAGTTGATTCAAAGCCGCATAGTTTTATTACCATCATTTTGGTAGATTTAAGTAAGGGATGATACATGTTGAGTAATAATGATCTGAGCAGGATGTATCTGTTTAGAAGAGGTCTACATCTCCAAGTGGCTATACGCTGTTAGTCGACGTTTTTATTTTTTATTTTCCAAAATGATTTGCTCTATTTGAGAAATGGGAAGATTTAAAGCTTTGGAGATAATTTCTTTTGAGACTCCTTGTTTGACGAAACCAAGCACTGCTTGAATTTCTTTACGTTTTTCCCCTTTTTCGATACCTTGCTTAATGCCCTGCTTAATACCTTTCTCAATCCCTTTCTCGATGTATTCTTGAGCATCAGCCATTTTGGTATGTTGCTCAC
>CAZOLU010000319.1:0-5125 GCA_964580485.1 uncultured Saprospiraceae bacterium
AGTCTTTATTTTAGGTCTTTGGCAGCTTGAGCAGCCTCAAGAGGCCAATACGCTTGCAGATCTTCAATTGCAGATAGAAAATATTAGAGCAGTACGTGGCAAAATATACATTGCCATCTACAACCAAAGCAATCAATTCCGGAACCCAGACTATGCCTACCAAAAACGAGTCCTTGAGGTTCAACACAATACGGTACAAACTACTTTTAGAAATCTACCCCAAGGAAATTATGCAGTAGCCCTATTTCAAGATCTTAATGACAATGCTCAACTAGATGTAAACTGGGCGGGTATTCCCAAAGAACCTTATGGCTTCTCCATGAACCCCAAACTACTCTTTGGTCCACCAAGCTTTGAAGACACTCGCATTCAGCTCAATGGAAAACAACAAACGGTGGTAGTTAGTATGAAATAAAAATACTTGCTAAGCCTTACTAAAAACCACAACTTTGCAAAGCAAGGCAAGAATCCTCACAGTGTTTTTATATCTGATTTTTTGCATAGCTAATCGAAAAAAGTATATTTTTGCTCGGTTGGGTTGTACTATTGTGTAGTGTACAACCCATTCAAAATTATATTTTACATATTAAATTCAGACTAAAAATCTGATCAAACTGAAAAAGACCGATGAAACAATTACTTTTTTTATTCGCCATCTTATTGGGGCTTCCCTCCATGAGTTGGGCAGACAACCCTGTCAACCCTTATCAATACAAAGTAGACTTAACCAATGTGCAAGATGATCAACTTACCATTGAGTTGATTATTCCCAATTTTGGAGAAGAAACACTCACCTTTCACCTTCCCAAGATGGTACCTGGCACTTACAGCATTTACGATTTTGGGCGTTTTGTTAGTGAACTTAAAGTCCTAGATAAAGCAGGAAAAAGCTTAGAGGTAGAGCATCCGGATGACAATACTTGGGTGATTGCAGAAGCTAAAAAAGCTTACAAGATCGTATATAAAGTTGAAGATACTTGGGATACCGATCAGGATAATGTAGTTTTTGAGCCTGCCGGAACGAACATCAATGAAAAAGAAGTTTTTGTATTCAATAATCATGGAATTTTTGGTTTTTTTAAAGGCTATGAACGCCATCCTATTCGTATTGAAGTAGACCGCCCTAAAAACCTCTTTGGAGGAACGTCCCTAAAACGTGTGGGAGGTGATGAAGATACCGACATTTTTGAAGCTTCAGACTATCACCTTTTGGTCGATTCTCCAATTCTTTTTGCTGAAGCAGATACCGCTATCATCAAAGTAGGAAATGCAGAGGTACTGATCCACACCTACTCTCCCACCAACAAAGTAAGTTCCAAAGCTTTGGTGAACGACATTTATCCTATTTTGGAATCACAGCGTGAGTATCTTGGAGGAACACTGCCCGTAGATCACTATGCTTTCTTGATTTTCCTAAATAAAGGAGGACAAAACTACCTCTCTGGTTCGGCTGGGGCATTGGAGCACTCTTACTCTTCTTTTTATTGTTTGTTTGAAGGAGAACCTGCTTCTATTGCCCAAACGGTGAGAGATGTAGCGGCTCATGAGTTTTTTCATATTGTTACCCCACTATCTATTCATTCAGAGGAGATTCATTACTTTGACTTTATTGATCCTAAAATGTCGGAGCACCTCTGGCTTTATGAAGGGGTTACTGAATATTCTGCACAGCATGTACAGGTCAAGCAACAACTTGTTTCGATCGAATACTTCTTACAACAGATGTCTAAGAAAATGGCTACAGCCGAGTATTTTAAAGATGATTTAGCTTTTACCGAAATGAGTAAAACTTGCTTGGATATCAATAAAGACCAATATTCGAATGTTTATCTCAAAGGAGCATTGATTGGAATGTGTATAGACCTCAAACTTCGCATTCTTTCAGAGGGAAAATATGGGATTCAGGATATGATGAAAGATTTAGCTAAAAAATATGGGATTCAAAAACCCTTTAAAGACGCTGAACTTTTTGATGAAATGGCAGCAGTTTCAGGACACCCTGAAATCAAGGATTTTATGCTCAAGTATGTGGCGGGAACAACAGCCCTACCTATCGAGGAGTTGATGAAAGAAGCTGGGATCAACTATGCTACGGATGGGTTTAGCGAAGAACTTTCTCTATTTGGTTTTGATCCCATGCGTGGATTAACCTTTGATTTTGAAAAAGAGCTACTCAAAATTGTTAATGAAGACTATTTAGATGATTTTGGTAAGGAACTTGGCTTTAAAGAAGGTGATCTTCTCAAAAAGTGGAATGGATCCACCTTGACCATAGCAAATGTACAGAATGTCTTGAATGATTATGCCGTACAGGCGCAAGAGGGACAACAGATAGAGGTCACTGTTTTGCGTAAAAAAGAATTGACCAAAAAGGAAAAGCGCAAGCGCAAACGCCTAAAAAAACGTGGAAAAACAGTTGATCCTATTCCTTTGGAAGAAAAAGAGTTGAGTGGCACTTTAAAAGTGGTTAAAACTCCTCAAAAACACGCCTTTAACTTGGATAGAAATGCTAGTGATGCACAGGTAAACATCCGAAAAGCTTGGTTGGGCGACTATCTTTTGGAAAGTCAAATGCCTAAAAAAGATTGACAAATTGGGACTCTAAGGCTGGTTTAGCTCTGGTCTTAGAGTCTTTTTATTCTTCATCCAGCTCCCTTGCAGCTTTTTCTAAACGGCGCTCTGCTTTAGATTTTTTTTGTTTAGATGGGTTCTTTTTCGACTTTTTCTTGCCCTTTCCCTTTTCTCCAGGATAAAGATCGTAATAAGATAGCACTAAGGTATCTGAGGCATAACCTTCATTATAAAATTTGAGGTTTAATGCTGTGTTTTCTAAGGCCCGAACGGGGACTTGAGTAATCATCATGGGAGCAAAGCCCATCGCCTTAACCAAAATTTCATATTCCCCTTCTTCAATATCATAAATTCGGTAATAGCCCCGATGGTCCGTCAAGCCATATTTTACATGCGCCCCAGCTAGGAGTACATTCACTTTTGCATCTAAGACCACATCTCCCGACATTTCATTTACGACCTTTCCTACAATAGCTCCCACCGGTCGCTGTGCAGCCATTTCATTCAAAAAAAAGAACATGGTCATTAAAAAGCAAAGTAAGTACTTCATCATCAAACTCATTATATTTTGGGAAAATCAAGGAATAATATTCTATTTCATCTTATACGGATATTATACCAAAATACAGCTTTCACCTAATTTTAACAATATTAACCCTGTGAAACTTGCATTTCTAGTTGGAAAAGCATAAAATTGGCAAAAGGAGTTATTATTTAGATCCAAATATTCTAAACTATGGCAAAAGAGCCTAAACGCCCAAGCAACCTTCCTCAAGAAGCAGCATGGAATCCCCGTAAAAGTCGTTGGGAAGCAGGAACTACTCAAAACGGTAAAACCGTAGGAAAATGGCTAATTTGGTATCGAGATGGTACCTTGTGGATGGAAATGAACTTTAATGAACGTGGTGTTTTTGATGGTTCATATAAACGTTATCACAAAAATAGCACTCTATCACAAGAAGGCAATTATGCAAATGGAAAACTGCATGGTTGGGTCAAATACCATCGGGCAGAAGGAATCAGCTCTAAAGAGCCATTCCCCTCTGAGGTCTACAATCATCAAATCTACAGTGCACATATCCGCTATGCACATGGTAAAAAAATTGCCTTTCGCTATTTCCTTGCCAATGGACAGGAAGTAGACAGCTATGCCCGCAAACGCCCCGAAGGCGTGCAAGAAAAGGCCTGGTGGAATGAACGGGAATACGAATGGGAATTAGGCGATTTTGATGAGCAAGGTACTCCTATTGGAGCTTGGATTTGGTGGCGACCACAAGGAAGCTTGGTTTGTGAAGCTAGCTTCGACCACAATGGCGAGCTCGATGGCTACCTAAAACGTTATCACAATGATGGTACAGTTTCTCGAGAGGGTCTGTATAAAAATGGTAAGGCTCAAGGCACACACTATTTTCATCGTTCAGAAAACTATACGCAGGAAACCTTCCTGCAAAACCTTCCAGAACGCATTGCCAAATTCGCAATTGTTTACAAAGCAAATGGCAAGGAGGATCACCGGCAATATTTTCTCAAGTCTGGGGAGCGTTGTAGCAGTAAGGGGTTCCCAATGATTGATGCGAAGGTTGATGATCTCTTTGATGGAGATCCTGAGCGTTTTTTGCAAGATCGCTATGAGACCTTTCTCGAACGCTTGAGCAATGGCCGCATGCGGCCCTCTAATCTCCAAAACCGAGAAAACCGCAAACAACTATTTAAAAAGTTTTGGGGAATAGAGCTGCCCTTAGAACTCGATCAGATTTTTGACCTCTGGGAAAGAGCCGACTACCCCCTGCTCTTTAATGGCTTTGAGCCTGCAAATCCAAAATTAGAACAACTAGAACAGTGGCAACAAACTAATAAAAATGTAGTGGAGCAAGCTATTTTGGAAATGCAAGCTTGGTATCCCTACGACTATCTAATGGATTGGGCAACGGGTAGCCTTTGCCTAGATAGCTTGAGACAACAAGCTGGAAATAGTTATTATCATTATAGTTACCATTATGGGCTATATCCTTTTAAAGCTGCTGATGCTAAGGGACAAATCTATGTGCATGAGCACAATGGCTACAGTAGTTGGAGTACCAATTTTAATCAGGTTATTGCCTCCAAACTATCTTCCTTTTTATTGGCACTAACAAGTTTTTCAGCTTTTCAGGAGTATGATCTACTCAGCAATGAGGCATTTACCCAACTGTATGATGGCAGTCTTAAAACTAGTATTAGACCACCGTATTACTTTATGAATAGTTTAAAAATTGGCAATCGTTGGCTCTATGAAAGTGACTTCACCCATCAAATTACTAGCAGAGCTTCTGCCAAGTTCTTTGAAAAAAGTCGCTGGATTATTGAGTTGCTCAGAGCAGATGCAGATGCCTCTAGTGTCTATTACAGTTTTTATCGCTATGCTCAGTACAAAGCCTCGTCAAAGGATCATGAGCAAGTCTTGCGCAAAATAGCATTATCGGTTCCAGATGCTTTTTATCACCTTTGGTCTGCCTTTTGGATAAAGGGCTATGAAAATCAGTTGAAAGATTATATTGAAGCTGGCAAGGTCGCC
>CAZOLU010000320.1:0-5122 GCA_964580485.1 uncultured Saprospiraceae bacterium
AATACTCAAATGAAGGTGTTTTTTTTTCAATGTAATTATTAAAGAAAATATGATTGAGCAAGGGCTGAGTGGCTGGATGTCGGACTATGCAGAGGGGCTGCCTTGGGATGCCGTCTTGCACAGCGGTATTTCTGCAGCAGCCTACCACAACCAATACCCCGTAGATTTTGCTCGCTTGAATCGGGAGGCGATCCAAGAGGCTGGTAAAGAAGGGGAGATCATCTTTTTTTCTCGCTCAGGATACAACCACTCGAGTCGCTATGCTACTACTTTTTGGATGGCAGATCAAATGGTGGATTGGGGCTTGCAGGATGGCTTGCCTTCTACCGTAACAGCTGCCTTGAGTGCAGGGCTATCGGGAATTAGTCATATTCATAGCGACATCGGAGGCTACACGACCATTACTTATGCTCTGCTCAAAAAAGTAAAGCGCAGTCGGGAGCTGCTCTATCGCTGGGCCGAGCTCAACGCCTTTCAGCCTATTTTTCGAACGCATGAGGGGCTAAAGCCCCATAAAAATATACAAGTATACAGCGATAGTGCTACCATACAGCATTTTGCCAAAATGGGGCGTTTGCACCAAGCCCTACGCCCATATTTTCAATATCTTTTGCAAGAGGCTCGTGCTAAAGGGCATCCGCTTTTGCGACCCGTATTTTGGGTAGATCCCACTTATGAAGCCGATTTTGATCCTTTGGCTCCTGTGTTGATGCTGGGCAATGAAATTGTCTTGGCTCCTGTGGTGCAGCCCGAACAAAAGGAGCGTAGCCTGCGCCTACCTGCCGGAAAGTGGTGGCATCCTTGGACCAAGCAAAGCTTTGAGGGGGAGGCTACCGTAGCAGTCCCCTTTGGGCAACCTGCCTTTTTTGTGCGAGAGGGAAGTCCTTGGGAGTCCTTGTTGAAGGAGGCACTTAAATAAACATCCAACTCATGATCCCATATATCCTCCTAGTAATTATTCTGGTCATACTAGCTTATATCGTTTTGCTTGCGATATGGCTCTATCTGGAAGCTAGTCAAGAATTGGCAGAGGCTCCAAAGACCAAGGTATACTACCGTAGTTTTGATCAAATTGCAGCAATAACACAAGAAGAACTGACTTTGGAAGCTCAATCAGTACTTTGGCGCAAAGAGATGGAGGAATGTGGTCAGCAGTTGCAAGCTGCTAATGTTGGACTGATTGTTTTTTCTCATGGTACTTTTGTTGGAGATGATCCTTTTGGGATGGAACTGGTTTTGGAAAGTTTATTCCCTAATTATTTCAGGGCAAAGGAGGTTGCTAAAATTAGAGCTTTTAATCATTCTTTTTGGTCTGCTTATTTAAATGATAAAGCCTATTTCAACCCTAAATATGTAAATTTATTTGAAGCAGCATTAGCACAAGGTATTCCCTGCCACAATTTTAGTTGGTCTTCTGGGAATTATCATGCAGCAAGGCTTTCTGGAGCACTTAAACTTTTAAATTTGCTTCAGGAAAAGAGCGCAGAGATCGGGCAAAAACGGGTTTTACTCATTGGCCACAGTCATGCGGGGCAGGTTTTTGCATTGGCGGCACATCTTATTTTGAATACCGCAAAGGGGCTGGCCTTGAAAAAGCTGATTCAAAAAGAAAACCTTGCTAGCAATACTAATTTTAATACCTTAAAAGCGATGCCCTTAGATTTTGTGATGTTGGGAACTCCGTATTTGTATCCTTGGCCTGAAACTAAGCAGTATCGGGTAATTCATTTGATTAACCATCGGAATCATCCCTATCTTGGGGGAACACCTAATGGTTTCTTCCATACCAGAGATGGAGATTATCTGCAACAATGGGGCGTGGCTGGAAGTGATTTTATAGCCACTACTGAAAAGGAAAGGCGACTTAACCAGAAGCTTTCACCCATTTTAGGGGATACTACTAACCGAATCCAATGGAAAGATCAGGTGTTGTCGAGGCTGCGGGTACCACCTTATGGAGAAACCTACTTGGTTGATTATAAGGATGATAGTCAATGGGTGCCCAATTGGATGACGAGCATCTTTGGGCATGGAATTTATACTGAATATCAGGCGATGCTTTTTAATACTCATCTGATTTGTGAGGCTTTATATAACCCTAAGTAGGTGCTTCACAAAATACCCAAAGAAAAAATTTCTATATTCGTTTTTTCAAATTACACTTATGCATCATTTTACACCATTGTTTCGCTCATTCGAGCAATCTGCAAGACTAGATAAGGAGATCTATTATAAAATGGAATGTTTCCAACCTAGTGGATCTTTTAAACTGCGAGGGATTGGTCGTCTTTGTATGCACAAAGCCCAAGAAGGCATTCGTAAATTTGTTATTGCATCGGGCGGAAACGCAGGCTTGGCAGTGGCTTATGCTGGTCGAGCAATGGGGTTCCCTGTAACTGTGGTGGTTCCTGAAAGTACCAAAGCAAATATGAGAGCACGCATCAAAAGCTTAGGTGCCAACTTGGAGGTAGTTGGGGAGAACTGGAATGCGGCACATGAATACACGCTCGGATTGGCCGAAACTGAGGATACCTATTACATTCACCCCTTTGACCATCCTCAACTTTGGGCAGGGCATGCTAGTTTAGTGCATGAATTGCAAGAAGATCTGGCTGAAGCTCCAGATTTGATAGTTCTTGCCGTAGGAGGAGGAGGCCTCTTTTGTGGAGTAATGCAGGGCTTGGAAGAAGTGGGTTGGCAGGATACCCAGGTACTTTGTATGGAAACCTACGGAGCAGCTTCTTTGGCTCAGTCGATGGAAGCAGGGGAGCAGATTACTTTAGATAAAATTGATACCATTGCAACGAGCCTTGGGGCTCGGCGGGTAGCCGATCAGGCTTGGGCTTATGCACAAAAGCAAGAGGTGCATAGTGCTAGGGTAGGGGATGCCGACTGCTTGGCGGCGATGAGGACTTTGCTAGAGGAATATAAGGTGTTGGTGGAGCCGGCTTGTGGTGCAGCTTTAGCTGCTCTTTACCAGGATCAGCCCCTTGTAATAAAGGCAAAGCGAATAGTAGTCGTAGTATGTGGGGGAACTGGAGCAAGTTTAGAAGATCTTTTGTAATTCTATATGAATCTAAAAACCAACCTAAGTTGAATAAAAAATAAAGAAACAATGATCAATTATTATGTTGCTGCCGAGGAGTTAATGGAGCATCTTAAAGACGCAATTTACATTACCTACATTGGTCACATACCCTTAGGGAAAATAGCAAAAGGGCCTAGTATACAGGGAGTTCGGACAAGGGACGCGCTAGTTTTTATCAATAACCTAGGAACTCATCGTCCAACTAAAGCTGCTGCCATAGAGATGTTGGAAGCCATGGTCGATTATTTCGAAAAATTAAAAGGGGCCAATCCTGCTTTCTTGGAATTTTTAGGGGATCGAAAATTTGCAGCAGAGCTGGTGGTGTTTTCTGGGCACATGGATTTTAAGGTGGCGATTTGGGAGGATGGGGAAATTGAGTGGGAAGTGGACTTAGATTAGCACGACCCCTTTTTTTTAGATGCTATGACCATGGGGATCTAAGCTTTGGCATAGTTTTCTGTAATTGAATTAGTTCCTAAGCTTAAACCACCACCGCTTACCTGCAATTATGTTTAAACAATCATTGATTTACCTGCTACTTGGGAGCCTACTTATGGGAATTGGAGTCTATTATTCCTTCTCAATAGTTGCATTATTTAGCTCTAAGAGCAGTTTGCTATATCCTTCTTCAAATCTAAGTTTGGAGATGGAGGGCGATACTGTTATTCGTAGAATACCCAAAGATACCATCAGCTATGAACTAAGTGGGGAAAAGATCCAGTTTAAAATTTATAACCCCAAAGATCCTACAGGTGTTTTATATTATAATATGCATGACAATGAGAATACTGCCGTAGAAGCTATGGATAGTATTCTGAAAAAGTATGAGGGTAAATTTATAGAACTACAATTCAAAGGCAAACGCCTCGTAGGGGGCTGGCTAAATCAACAACGCTATTTTTGGGTAGACCCCAATCGCATTTACACCGATTTGGGAATTTACAAAACTTTACGGAAATTCAATTCCTACAACGCTTACAGTCGAAAAGCAGTAAAGGCCTTCGGGCAGTTTATTACAGACAGCTTGCTAAAAGATGCCAAAATCATTATTGCAATGCACAATAATCAAAATGGCTATTCCCTCAACCACTATAAAAAAGGAGCCGTATATGCGAGCAGCGCAGCCAAATACCACCACAACCCCCGCCGAAGCCCGCACGATTTTTTCTATGTGGTAGATAGCTCATTATATGAGTTTGTGGTGCAGCATGGTTTCAATGCCGTTTTGCAAAATGCAGAAACGGTACAGGATGATGGCTCGCTCTCGGTGTATTGTGCCAATCAAGGTATTCATTATGTAAATATAGAAGCCAAAGCTGGGCATTTAGCAGAGCAGATCGAGATGTTGGAATTGCTCCAAACTTATCTCTGGAGTGACAGCCTTTTTCAGGCGAAGCCTTAAATTACTCAAGGCTCCATTTCCTAAGTTTTATCAAATAGAGGGATATACGGTGGTCTGAATTGCTCCTTTTACTAAGATTAACAATGGACTAAGGTTTTATTTACATAAAACTAATAGACCACTAATGCCCAGCTCATCGGCTTTTAGCTCAGAAAATGGAATTTGTTTGTAAAAGCCCACCATTTTTTAAGGTAATTTTTAAAAAAAACTTTAATTTGGTCATTGCTTAGCTGCATGTATCAATTTTATTGATCCTGTACTTATGCAAAGATCAACTGAGAACGACCACAGAACCCATACCTACTAAATCTATGAGACTACCCATGCATCTATATCAACAACTAATGCTTTGTTTGATGATTGCTCTGCTGCCTTACCAGCTTTGGGGCCAAAACCTTTTGGATGCCAAAGTAGTACTGCATGATCAATTAGAAGAAATTGGGGCACGTAAAAAACTAATGCTGTCTTTCGAGTTGGTGGCAGGCGAAGAAGTTTTTATGACCGTAGAATCTATTGGCAAAACTCTTTCCAAAGTAAGTGTGCTACAACCTAGTACGCCTTTTGTCTTAACGGCTGAAAAAGTAGGACGGATTGACCGTAAATCTTTTGTCGCAGGGCGAGATGGCGACTAC
>CAZOLU010000321.1:0-5109 GCA_964580485.1 uncultured Saprospiraceae bacterium
TGATGTTCATTGAACCATCTGTATAATCTGGTGCAAAACCAAAATAAACAGCAAATTGAACGGCTTCACTTGCTACATAGATATAGTCCCCTGCGCTTGCAGATACTGCTGGAAAAGTGAAGTCAACACCACTTGATGCCCCACCATTGGCAGCAGAACCTACCCCAAAACGACTCAAGTCTGGAATATCTTCTACAACATAAAGTTCGATACCTTTGGGAGTTCCTCCTGTCAATGGCATATCATATACACCAGAAATCATGAGGGGGGAACCTGGCGTACATACATCACGCACATAAACATCATAAGATGTTGAAGGCATAAGTCCAGATACTGTTCTAGGATTTGCTGCAGTTGCATCTAAGGTGTTACCAGCTGTAGGAGCAGGACTACCAGCAGGCAATACCACTACCTCAGCAGTTGCTGCACCACCTGTTGTCCAAGAAACATCTACCGTAGTTGTAGTGATGTTGCTTGTTGCTAAGGCAGAAGGAGTTACACAACCCGATAAATTCGTGGTTATAACACTGTGTGAATTAGTATTGGTATTACAGGCCGCATCTTCATTGACATGAATACGATAATCTCCTGCCCCCAAGGAAGTAATCGTCAGTGGAGATAACCCATGCCCAGCAATACTACCAGTAGCAACTTCCTCTACCGTAATATATGCCGGTAAGCCTGTTGTTCCATTATTTGAAACAAATTCATAGTCAGTTGCTGCCGTCACTCCTGTGATAGTGTGGTACTCTTGTCCCCACATACCCGTGGTAGAGGTAACTGTTACACCAGGAGCTGGAGCAGTACTTGTTTGCCAAGACGATGTGTTGATACACTGCGCATTTAGAGCAGTCATCGAAGACAAACAAAGTAAAGAAATAAAAAATAAATGTAATTTACTCATACAGTAAACGTTTTGAGTTTGATATAAAAATAGTTGATGTTTTGTATGTTGAAAAGCTTTTTGAAACTGAAAGGGGAAAGATCTAAAATGCTTATGCATAATAAAAGAGTAATTTAGAATTAGAGCTTCGGTTGAAATTTAAGTGTAAGTATCTATCTCAAGACATTAGATCCTCAAATTTGACACAAAGATACACTTTATTTCGTTTAGAATCAAGTTTTAATTGTTTAAGGGGGATATATTCTATTTTATAATGTAAATGAGAAGAGGCTACTAATCAGCTTTTTAGCTTTAGAGTACCATAGATTCAAAAGAATCTCTAATATTCTTTTAATTTTTTTTTGATTGTTCACTGAATAACATATCTTTGCGGCGACTTAATGGTTTTTAACAACTCAATTCAAAGACCAACTATAGATTATGGCACAAAATATTGGACACATCAAACAGATCATCGGACCTGTTGTAGATGTAAGCTTCTCAGCAGTAGGATCAAAGCTTCCTGAAATTCTGAGTGCATTAGTGGTAAAACGCCCAAATGGCGAAAAATTAATTCTAGAATGTCAAAAGCACCTTGGTGAAGATAGCGTTCGTACTATTGCAATGGATAGTACAGAGGGTTTGACTCGCGGCATGGAAGTATTTGATACTGGAGATACTATCTCAATGCCTATTGGGGATGAGATCAAAGGTCGTCTTTTCAATGTAGTAGGGGAGCCTATTGATGGTTTAGGTGAAATTGAGGGAGCAGAAAGGCGCTCTATTCACAACAAACCACCTCGCTATGAGGATTTGAGTACTTCTCAGGAAATTCTTTACACAGGTATCAAAGTAATTGATCTGATCTCTCCATATTTGAAAGGGGGGAAAATTGGTCTTTTTGGTGGTGCTGGTGTAGGTAAAACTGTATTAATTCAGGAATTGATCAACAATATTGCAAAGGCACACGATGGTTTGTCTGTATTTGCTGGTGTTGGAGAGCGTACTCGTGAAGGGAATGACTTGATGCGGGAGATGATCGAAGCCAATATTGTACGTTATGGTAAGGATTTTGTGCACTCTATGGAAGAAGGTGGATGGGATTTATCTGTTGTTGATAAAGAATTGCTAAGAGAGTCTCAAGCTACATTTATTTTTGGTCAAATGAACGAGCCTCCAGGTGCTCGTGCTCGAGTAGCACTATCAGGACTGACGGTTGCAGAATATTTCCGTGATGGAGATAAAGATGATGTAAAAGGTCGAGATATCCTATTCTTTATTGATAATATCTTCCGTTTTACCCAAGCTGGTGCTGAGGTATCTGCACTTTTGGGACGTATGCCTTCGGCAGTAGGGTACCAACCTACTCTAGCTACAGAAATGGGATTGATGCAAGAGCGTATTACTTCTACTAAACGTGGTTCTATTACCTCTGTACAAGCGGTATATGTACCTGCGGATGACTTGACTGACCCCGCTCCAGCAACTACCTTTGCACACTTGGATGCCACTACCGTACTTTCTCGTAAATTGGCTTCCTTGGGTATTTACCCTGCGGTAGATCCATTGGATTCTTCTTCAAAAATCTTGAGCCCAGATATCGTTGATGAGGCACATTATACTTGTGCACAGCGTGTAATTAACATCCTTCAGCGTTATAAAGAGCTTCAGGATATTATTGCGATCCTTGGTTTGGAAGAGCTTTCTGAGGAAGATAGAAAAATTGTAGAGCGTGCTCGCCGGGTACAACGTTTCCTTTCTCAACCTTTCCACGTAGCAGAGCAATTTACCGGTTTGAAAGGAGTGTTGGTAAGTATTGAGGAAACTATCAAAGGTTTCAATATGATCATGGATGGTAAGGTAGATCAGTATCCTGAAGCGGCCTTCAACCTTGTTGGAACCATCGAAGAAGCTATTGCAAAAGGAGAAGCACTTAATAAGGAAGCAGCCGAAGCTCAAGCTAAATAATATATTCCAAAAAGGTAGCTGCGAAAGCGCTACCTTTTTGTTTTGATGCAATTTCAAAAGATATTACTTAAATTATCAATCATCATGAATCTCATTGTATTAACTCCAGATGAGCGACTTTATGAAGGACAAGTGCAACGCATTAGCGTGCCTGGTGTAGAAGGAGAGTTTGAAGTATTAGAAAATCACGCACCTTTGGTTTCTTCACTTGCTTCAGGTACAATCAATGTAACCACCGAAAACCGAGATACAGAATCTTGGAATATCAATAGTGGGTTTATTGAAGTGCTAGACAATAAAGTATCTCTGTTGGTACAAAAAATGGAGTCTACCGAAAAATAGGCTTAGTTAGACTAGTCCTTCTCAAGCAGTATAGTTATTTTGTATGGGCAGGCATAGAGAGCAAAGATTCTCTATGCCTGCCTTTTTCTTAGATATTCATACACCACATTTCCTTTCAACTAGATTAACTCGACAAAACTCCTCTTCCCCTCAAATATTTGGAGAAATATATACTAACGCCAATAAATTAAAAGTCTAGTTGCCAATTGACAGAAGATATTTGTATTAGGCAAAATACCTAATTTTTTAGTTAAAACAGCGTTAAAATTAGTTTTCTAGGGAAAGAAAGCTTTTTTTTGTCATTAAAGCACATAAAAATTGTTATTTTTATTTCAATCCCACAAAACTGGTACGATTTTTTACTATGAAACTATAAAATCATTAATACTATTTATGCATTAATGGCGTTCCAGTGAAAATCGCTTTACACCATAAGCATCTCAAAATTCCTCTAACCATGAAAAGCTTATTTACGATATTCTTAATTTTAGGTGGCTTGGTCTTCTCAAGCTTACATGCACAAGATCCACTTGAACCTAGATTCCCTGGATGTGATGATGCAGGAGATTACGATTGTGCAGATATGAAAATGTTGCAATTTATTTTTAGTAACTTGAAACACCCTGATGCCGCTAAAGAAGCTGGCGTTAAAGGTACGGTAGTTGTTAAATTTACAGTAGCTTCAGATGGAACACTGAAAGACGCTTCAATAGTCGAGGGGCTTGGGCATGGTTGCGATGAAGAGGTACTTCGTCTTGTAGAACTGATGCCAAAATGGTTGCCTGCTACGGATGAAGGGGGAGCTGCAGTAGATACGGAGTGGGAAATTGATGTGAAATTCAAGTAAGATCTAATTTTTATTTATAGTACGGGAAAATCTTTTGATATGAAAGGTTTTCCCGTTTTTTATGGTATCAACAGTTTGTTGAATTGCAATGAACTGAAAATAAGATGAGTCTAGACAAATGTGGAATAGCTATATGTTAAGAACGCTGCTTGCCTTAGTGCTGTGTGGGGTAAATCTGGGAATCTATGGGCAGATACTTGATCGTCCACCTCTCTTTGAAGGTTGTGATGACCCTCTAATTAGTATAGAACAACAGGTTGCTTGTTCTAGAGCCAAGCTTTTGGAATATGTTGAGCGAAAAATCGAGTATCCTGATAGTGCCGCCCTGCAAGGAGTAGAAGGTGTTTTAGTTGCCAGATTTACTATAGATACTAGTGGCATGGTGATTATGGTAGAGCTCTTGAAGGGGCTACAAAAAGATTGTAATGAGGTGGCCTTGCAGGTATTGCGAGGCTTGCCGAGATTTAGCCCCGCCCTGCAGGGCGGGCAAGCACAGCAAGCCTCCCTCACGATCCCTATCCGCTTCCAACTGGATAAACTCCTCCATCATCCAAATGAGGACCTCTACCACTTTCACTGGGCGCAACAAAAACAGGACTCGATTAGTCGCAAAGAACTAAAAATGATGTTGCCCCAAGCTCCCTTTGTGCGAGATGCCAAAGGACTAAACTACCGCATCGAAAAGCTAGAACTGACCTATATCAAAGGTCGAAAGCTTCGTACAGCTACTAGCTACGATCCCCAAGATTGGTCCCCAGAAATGTTGGATATTTTGCAAAAAGCCCGTCCAAAAGGAATTTTAATGTTTAAAGCCGAAATTCAAGATAAGTACAAAAAGGTAGTGGTCATCCGAGAGTTCTATATCATCTAGGAGCATATTTAAATTTTTAGATACTTATAGTTAGTAGTTTAAGATTCCTAATCTTATAGCAATAGTCCGTGAAGTTTTTTAGTTTTTGCAAAAAACTCAAAAACTAGCTTTTTTTGATGATTGACAATCAAAAACTTAGCTATTTAGGATGAAAATACAGTTTTATTGATCATCAATCATCTACAAAAAGTTCACGGA
>CAZOLU010000322.1:0-5081 GCA_964580485.1 uncultured Saprospiraceae bacterium
CGTAGCGCAGGCTGCCTGCAGGCAGCCTGCCCCTAAAAATTAGAATCCTAGTATTGGTAAGAACTTGTCTAATAGAATTTTGTAAAATTGGACTAGAAAACAAACAGGGCGTTCCCAACTAAAACTTGGAAAGGCCCTGCTTGTGTTCATACCGCTCAGCATCGGTCTAGCTGAGATCCTCTACCCACTTGTCCCGATCATCGGGAGAGAAGGCCCAAACTGCGCCATTGTTTTCGATGGTGTTGAATACCGAGTTCCATTCTTCAGGAGAAACGGACTGTTCTAGGATTAGATTACGGCGAAGTTCCATAATGATGTCTAAGGGGTTGATGAGTACTGGACAAGCTTCAACGCAGGCATTACAGTTGGTACAAGCGTGTAGTTCCTCATGCGTGATGTAGTCAAATAGGTTTTTCCCATCATCATAGTTTTCTACCGTCAGTTTACTGGTTTCTTCTTTTTGATCGTCCCGAATAAACTCGGTTTTATTCGCAGCAAGGTTAGTTCCTACTTCTTCGGCACGATCTCGCACATCCATCATAATTTTACGAGGAGATAATTTTTTCCCTGTAAGGTTGGCTGGGCATACAGAAGTACAACGACCACATTCTGTACAGGTGTAGGCACTAAGGATTTGTGGGCGTGTTAGGTCAAACACATCACTTACGCCAAATTTGGGAATTTCTTCTGAAACAGGAGCATCGAAGGCTGCATTGGGGTCCATCATTGACTCTACTTCTTTTTGTACCTCAGGCATATTAGCGAGTTCACCTTTGGGGTTGAGCCGTGCATAGTAGGTGTTGGGGAAGGCTAAAATGATGTGTAGGTGTTTGGAGTAGGGGAGGTAGCCCAAGAAGACAAAGACTACGAGGATGTGTCCCCACCAACCGATACGCTCAATGATTTTTAGGGTATCGCCGTCTACATTGGCCCAAATTCCTGCAAGGAAACTACTAATGGCGAAACCATAGTTTTCTTTAGGGTGCAGTGCTAGGTCGGCACTATTCATGGTGAAGATACAAAGTACAAGTACAATCTCCATGTAAAGAATTAAGTTACCATCTAGTTTAGGCCAGCCATTCATTTCTGGTTTAACAAAACGAGGTACTTTGAGTAGATTTCGACGTGCTAAGAATGCAAAGGTAGCTACTAAGGCCAAGACGGATAAAATTTCAATAAAGCTGATGAGGAAGGTGTAGAACCCAGCTAAGAAGCTGTTTTCATGCCACATTTTCCAAAAGAAACGGTGTTGGCCGCTAAAGCCATCAATTAGAATTTCAATCAACTCAATTTGCGTGATTAAAAATGCTACATATACAAAGAGGTGTAAGATGGCTGCAATAGGGCGTTTAAACATTTTTTGTTGCCCAAAGGCAACTAATAAGGTGTTGCGTAGGCGTTGTCCGTTATTCCCTTCGAGCTTCACAGGTTTGCCCAAGGCTATATTTCGAGCCAGAGCACTGTATTTGAGGTAGGCAAAAAAAGCAATGCCTAGAAACAGGATAGTAAAAATGATCTGTCCTATCATGAGTCACAATTTTTTATTAAATTTGATTGATAATGAGAAACATGGCGTTTGAGCTTTCATCAAAAATGAATTAAGAGCATGTTTAAATTTCTATCTACTTGTTAAATTCTAGTCTTTTGCCCTGATATTGCGGCTTTTTTCGTTCAGGTAGCGCTGCTATCTTCACTCAAAAGCGCCTTATCTCAGTGCAGAATCCAAGGAATTTAACTGCTTTTACTATAAGATTAGGAACTTAATCCACTAACTATAAGTACCTAAAAATTTAAACATGCTCTAAAGCACCCTACTCATTTTGGTGATGATTTAGATCAAAAGTCTTGACCGAAGCCAAAAATAAGGTATTTCAATTAAAAAAAATAGTTCGACCCCCTTTTTCTACTAAAGATCAAACTCCCCTTGTTGAAATTTGTTTAAAAATTTTGAATATTGCTGTGTTTCCTCATTTGCAAACAGACCAAATTGCCGAACCGTACTAATCTCAAAACCATGATCGTTAGAATATTCCTAATCCTGATACTAGCCTTTAGTGCACAGCTATATGCTCAGTTGCCCAATAGCAAGATGAATGTGGATTTATTTTTACAATGGCAAGATTGGCATCAACAAGAAAAAAGTGCTTCGGTTTCTATTCCTATTTTGGTGAAAGGTTCTATAGAAACGATTCAGCAGCTTACTAAAGCGGGAAAAGGCCATTATAAATATGCTGTGGGAGATATTGCGTCTATTGAACTCCCTTTATCTGAGTTGGAAATTTGGTTAGCGACAGAGGGTATTGAGCGTATGGAATCGCAGCGATTGCAGGGGCAGCATTTTTTTGAGGAAGATACCTTTATGTTGCGAAATAATAACGTAACGGCAGTACATCAGGGGCAAGGGAATATTCCTTATCCTTTTAAGGGGGAAGGAGTCGTTTTAGGAATTATTGATGATGGTTTTGAGTGGCGGCATCCTGATCTCATGCATCCTAATGACAGCAGCAGTCGGATTTTACATTTATGGGATCAAACCACCTACAACTCCAATTTTTTTGAAAGTTACTATGCCTATGGCTCTAGTTGGACTAAAGCAGAGATTGATGCAGGGAGTTGTACCCATGCGGCTGGGGATCATGGGTCGCATGTGCTTGGTACGGCTGCGGGTAATGCTTGGGCAGCGAATAAGTATATGGGAATTGCTCCTGAGGCAGATATTGTAGCTGTAAGCCTGAGTGAGCAGGGTTATTTTCCTCATCGTTTTGTAGATGCCGTACATTATATTTTTCGACAGGCCGATCAGCTAGGGCAGCCTTGTGCTATCAACTCTAGTGTAGGGACCTATTGGGGTTCTCATGATGGGGGGGATCTCTTTAGTATGGCTATTGATAGTATGTTGGATGCGGCTCCTGGTCGGGCTTTGATTCAGGCGGGGGGGAATGCTCGGCAATATAAAATGCATTGGCAGGCGAATTTGGGGCAGGGTAATGATACGGCAAGGGTTTGGTTGGACTACCTCAGCGATCATCGGGTTTATGCGGCATTGTTTGCAGATACGGCAGACTTTAATCAACTGGAGTTTTCTTTTGAGTATATGAATGGGGCGAATTATAAGACAGAGGGGCAGTCGCAAGTTTATCATATTTTAAATGATTTAGAATGGACGGAAACAGGAGGGCGGTTATTGGATACTTTTTTTATGAATCCTTTTGGCGCACCCATTACATTGGAAATTTATGCATCACAGTGGAATGGAGTTTATGAGTTACAATTTGTCATTAGAAATAGCCCCGTGACAGTCAACAACTATTGGCAATTGACTTTTAGTGGAGTAGGGAAGGTTGATATGTGGAGCAATCAAACCTTACTGGCGACTTCTTCTTTGTTGCAAGGCATTCCAGTCCCATATTATCAAGAACCAGACAATCAGCAAACCTTGGCGGGCTTGTGGACCTGCTCTGAAAAAGTAATCACTGTTGCTGCTTATCAGAATCGTGCCAATATGGTCAACTATCAAGGCGATACGGTGTCGATGGCCTATACTGGATATCCTGTTTTTGGTATTGCGGAGTTTTCTAGTTTGGGACCAGCTCGGGATGGTATTCAAAAGCCAAATTTGACAGCTCCTGGCGGGCAGGTATTGTCGGCGCAGCCCTTATCTACCTTGCAGTATTTTAAAAATGTAGGGCATCCTTTTATT
Organism: uncultured Saprospiraceae bacterium; assembly: GCA_964580485.1. Classification (GTDB taxonomy): domain Bacteria; phylum Bacteroidota; class Bacteroidia; order Chitinophagales; family Saprospiraceae; genus Saprospira. Next base: position 3,701 of record CAZOLU010000322.1, read on the forward strand.
GATGTAGGGGGTTGGCATGCCTCTGGCAAGGGTACTTCGATGGCCGCCCCTATGGTGGCGGGTGCTGCTGCACTCTATTTTCAGTGCCAGCCTCAGGCCAATTGGCAGCAGCTGCAAGCAGCTTTAGAGCAGGCCGCAAGAGTCGATAGTTTTGTGGTGAAAGAATCGGCATATCTCCCTAATCAACATTGGGGCTATGGCAAGTTGGATGTGTATGAATTGCTAAAAGCCTGTATGGTTTATGGTTGCACCGATAGCTTAGCTCCCAACTACAACCCCAATGCGCATATAGAAGATGGATCATGCATGTTGTTGCTGTCAGCATCAGCATTAGAAGAAAAAGCGTTTGAATTGTACCCCAACCCTTCCTCAGGGCAGATCACACTTCGTATTCCTCAAGAATATGTGGGCAGTTCAAGACTGAAAGTTGAAGTTTTTGATCTTTTAGGTAGAAATTTGAATGTGAATAGCCCAAGAGTACTTGAAGTTGAAACAGTTTTGGATCTAAGGGATTTGCTATCAGGGGCTTATGTGTTGGTGTTGCGAGATGAGTCTGGGTTGCTTTGGCAGCAAAAGTTGCTTTTAAATAAGCAGTAAAAAAAATAGCTAAAATACAAAAAAAATATCAACTAGCCAAGACATCTTTATTAAAAGGATAAAGCTGGGGTATTAAATTAAAAATCAATGGCTTTTGTAGATTTTTTTTCTTAATTTCCCCCTGTTAAAGGAGTCATTCCTCCTCTTATTTTATATTGAAGTTGTTTAAAAACGATCTTTTCGATGGAATTTTGCTTTTAAACAATTTCGGTTGAAGGATCGATATTCAAAAAAAATAAATAGTCAATACTCATGAAGATTAAAAAACTGACACCCGAACAACTGCAAGATGGTTCTCTAGATTCCAAGACCTACAAAAAAGTTATGAAAGTGCTTTTAGCGGCTATGGAGAATGAGCATAATTCTACTGAAAAACCTACGGAATTTCTGGTTAAAGTAGATTATGAGTTTAGTGATAAAAAGGGAAAGAAAGCTGCTGTTTTGATTCCTGGGAAGCAGGCTGGTGCTTGGATGAAGTATGCGAAAGATGAGGTTAAGAAAAATAAGAAGCTGACTAGTCTTGGTTTTTGTTATTTGGATGTTGCCGAGGATGGTACCAAGACCTTGAAATTAACACCCAAAAAGGGTGCAGCCAAGAAAGCCTTGATGCTGAAGCAGTTGACCAAATTTGCCTTGAAAGGACTCAATGTAGGGGTAGAAATAGGTGCTACCGATGAGCAAGAGGATACAGAGCTTCAGGATTTGGTGGAAGAGGATAACTCTAGCGAAGACCAAAGCACTGGTAGCTTGGCAGAACAGCTCAAAACTTTGGTGTCAAATATCT
>CAZOLU010000323.1:0-5078 GCA_964580485.1 uncultured Saprospiraceae bacterium
CTTCGCATAATTAAGCAGAGGATTGCAAACGTTGTATATATAATATTTTTTGTTAGACTGCCCTAAGACTCCGTAAAGCTACTGAAGTGAAAACTTTATTAACTGGCTAAGGTGAAGGTTTCCCAGAAAAACGAGTATGGCAACCAGACCTCTTGCAAGTATGTTTTCAACAATGCGATTTACTATATTAATTGCCTTGATAATCCTGTAAATCAACAGGCTAAATCTTGGTTCATGCTTCTGATAGAGGAAAATAGATGTGAAGGAATCTATTTAAAACTCAATTATTTTTTTATCCTTGCCAAAAAGTTCTATATTTGCAAGCCGAAATAAGAGCGTGCCTTCAGCACGTTCTACTATTTTCTATACAAAAAATATTCAAAAATAGTTGGAATACAATCCTTTAAATTGAGTTTCAACTATCAAACCTTATTGAATCATTAAGTAAAAATGCAAGGGAAAAGTTTCGTAAGTTTTTTTACGATTGCGTTATTGTTGGTGGTATCCTACATCTTTTTGTTGATGATCCCTACCAACATCGTGGAAAGCAATGCTGCTGATTATGCAGCTTCTCAGGTGGACACCGTGAACAACAGCGAAGACCCTGATGTGCAGTACGACAAGGCACATCAGTACTTTTTGGATTCAATTTCTGATGAGTCGGTTTTGAACCTAGGGTTCAAATCTTACACTTATCAAGAGTTGAAACGAAATCAGCTGGCACTAGGGCTTGACCTGAAAGGTGGTATGAGCGTAGTATTGCAAGTAGACCTTACAGAGTTGATACAAGAGCTATCTAAAAATAGCGCAGATCCAGATTTCAACAAAGCAATCAAGGAGGCTAAAGCCGCACAGAATAGTTCGCAGGTAGATTTCGTAACGCTGTTTGGGCAAAAATATGCCGAGCTGAGCCAAAAGCCACTAGCTCGATTTTTTGTTGCCAGCAACAAGTTGCAGGGGATTGATGTCAACTCCTCTAATGATGAGGTGGTGGCGGCTATTCGCGAGGAGGCTTCTGCTACCGTAGAGCGTACCTTCAACCTCCTCAAACAGCGTATCGACAAGTTTGGGGTGGCACAACCTGTAGTTTCTTTGGATAAATCAACCGACCGTATTACGGTTGAGTTGCCTGGTGTGCGTAGTCCTGAGCGTGCTCGCAACTTCTTACAACAAACCGCTAGTTTGGAGTTTTGGGAAATGTACACGGCTCTAGAATTGGTAGGTGGTCAAACTAAAGGCCCTATCATTCTACTCAACGATGCATTAAAAGATAGTGAGTACGATGACACAAAAAATGCCATAGATACACTGACTGCACCTGTAGCCTTGGATTCCACAACTCAAGCTGCTGTAGATGCGGTGCAAGCAGATACTACACTTGCTGATTCTTTGAAACAAGCTAAGGTCGATTCTATCGAAACGGCCTACCAAAAAAGCGTAGCGGCGGTAGACTCTACCAACCCTGGACCGCTTTTCAAGGTGTTGAGTATTTTGGTAGATCAAAAGACTACCGAGAACGATCCTTTCCGTGCAATGGCTTCTACAAGAGATACTGCCTGGGTGATGGAGTTACTCAATTCTGAATATGCTAAAGATATTATTCCAAATGATGTAGTGTTTGCTTGGGAAAATGAGGTTCAGTCTGGCGAAAATGGTGAACGCTTTGTGGCATTATTTGCGCTTCGTACTCGTGGTTTGAAAGAGGCTCCTTTACAAGGGGATCGTATTACCAACTCAATTCCTACAAGTAATCCTTCAGGTTTTGGGTATGCAGTATCTCTAGCTATGGATAGTAAAGGTGCGCGTGCTTGGAAGAAAATGACCGAGGATAATGTAGAACGCTGTGTGGCCGTAGTACTAGATGGAAAAATCTATTCTTGGCCAAGGGTTAATGAGGTGATTGCTAATGGTAATACAAGTATCTCTGGTAATTTCTCTGCAACAGAAGCTACTGACCTTGCCAATATCTTGAGTATTGGTAAACTACCTGCTAAACCACAAATTATTGAGGAAGCAATTATTGGTCCTACCTTAGGTCAAAAAACTGTAAATGCAGGGCTTTTGGCCTTGGTGATTGGTTTTGTACTGGTGTTGATCTTTATGCTTACCTATTACGCAGGAGCTGGTTTGTTGGCAGTACTTGCGCTCTTCCTCAACCTCTTCTTTATCTTTGGTTGTTTAGCATCCTTCGGAACGGTACTCACCCTTCCTGGTATTGCGGGGATCGTACTCACGATTGGTATGGCAGTAGATGCCAACGTTATTATCTTTGAGCGTATTCGAGAAGAATTGCGTGCTGGATTTGGCTGGAAAGAATCGATTTATAATGGATTCAAATATTCCTACTCTGCAATTATCGATGCCAACGTAACCTCATTTGTTACAGCACTGATCCTCTTTCAATATGGTTTGGGGCCGATCAAAGGTTTTGCAACAGTATTGATGATTGGGGTAGCTTGTTCTGTATTTGCTGCGGTATTGTTTGGTCGTCTTTTGTTTGATCGCTTCTTGGTTCGCAATAAGGAAATAAAAGTTTGGACCAATGCTACCAAAAATATATTGGCCGATGTCAACTTCGATTTTATTGGTAAACGTCGTATTGCTTATGCTATTTCAGGAGTACTCTTGATTGCTGGTTTGGCTTCTATGTTTACTCAAGGTTTTGAATTGGGGGTTGACTTCCAAGGTGGACGTTCCTACACCATTGAGTTTCCTGATAATGTTAAGGTTTCAGAACTCAAAAACAAAATTGATGCAAGCTTGAAATTTGAAGGGGAGGAAGATGGAACTGCCGTAATCAAAACTTTTGGTCAAAACAATCAGGTGAAATTAACCACCTCTTTCATGACCAATAGTACCAATGAGTCGGCCGATGACATCGTCTTATCAAAGGTATATGAAGGTGCCAATGCTTATGCAAATGCTAAACAGGATCTAGATGCCTTCAAAAAAGGACGCACAGATACGGATGAAGCAGGGCTCTATCTTATGGCCAACTCAAAAGTTGGGCCTACCATTGCAGACGACATTCGTCAATCTGCGTTCTGGGCTTCGATCCTTTCATTACTCTTTATCTTTGTTTATATTCTTTTGCGTTTCCGCAGATGGCAGTTTAGTGTAGGTGCAATTTCGGCATTGTTCCATGATGTATTGTTGGTATTAGGAATTTTCTCTCTATTCAAAGGGATTATGCCTTTCTCTATGGAAATTGACCAGGCCTTTATTGCAGCCATACTTACGATTATTGGTTATTCCATCAACGATACGGTAATTGTTTTTGACCGTATTCGGGAAACGGCAACGAATAATCCAGAAAATAGTATCAAATGGATTGTAAATAAAGCGATTTCAAGTACCTTGAGCCGTACGTCTATCACCTCATTAACTACCTTCTTTGTAGTATTTATCTTATTCCTATTCGGAGGAGATGGTATCCGAGGTTTTGCCTTTGCTTTGTTCATTGGTATTATCGTAGGTACTTATTCTTCTATGTTTATTGCTTCTCCTGTTGTGGTGGATACTACCTCTGATGCAGGTAGTCTAAAATACAATGAGGAGGAAGAAGATGAGTTGGAGGCAGTAGGAGAAGAAGTTACTGATGAGAATGAGGACAATGTGAATGTATAAGCGTTAGTAATTCTTCTTTTCTAAGATGGCAGCTTGTTGATTTCAACAGGCTGCCATCTTGCTTTTATAGAAATAGTACTTGGGTGATCTTTCAGTGGATATTTAGCCCTTAGGCAACTATTTAGCTAAACCCTAGCTTGACTTTATAATTTTCGAAGCCTGTGCCAAAGGAGTCCTTGGGACCTTTGGCATAGGAAGCAGTAAAATGGATTGAATTTCAATTGGTGTACTTGATTTTACCAAATATTAACCTCGGGTTCTAGCACAATGCCATATTTTTCCTGAACATCCGCCTGAATATCCATGGCCAATTGCCAGATTTCAGTGCCCTTGGCTTTGCCTAGGTTGACGAGTACCAAGGCTTGCTTATGGTGTACGGCCGCATCTCCTCGGCGCTTGCCCTTCCAACCTGCCTGATCAATCAACCACGCTGCTGGAACTTTGATTTTTTTCGGATCTTCTACTGGGTAGGAGGGGAGTTGGGGGTACTCCTCTAATAGCTGTTCATATTGTTCACGATCAATAATCGGATTCTTAAAAAAAGAACCTGCATTGCCTATTGCGTTAGGGTCAGGCAGTTTCGACTGGCGAATTTGAATGATTGCTTCACTAAGGTTTTGGATAGTCAGAGGCTTGTCCCCTAGTGCATTTTGAATAGCGCCATAAGAGGTGTTGAACCTCGGTTTTTTATAGAGTTGCAGACGAATAGCAGTGATACAATACTGCCCTTTGAGTTCTTCTTTGAAGATACTATTGCGGTAGCCAAATCGACAGGCTTCCCGATCAAAGCTATGCATCTGACCATTATCTAAATGGACGGCATCTAGCTCATAAAAAACATCTTTGAGCTCTACCCCATAAGCTCCAATATTCTGAATAGGAGCAGCTCCCACCGAACCAGGAATTAAGGATAAGTTTTCAATACCTGCATAGCCCCTTTCAATGCACCAAAGTACCAATTGATGCCAATTTTCGCCAGCAGCAGCCTCAATCCATACATACTCTTGGTCTTCATCTAGTTTTTTAATCCCTTTGAGTTGATTCCAAAGCAAAAAAACTTCTAGATCTTGATGAAGTAGAATATTAGAACCGCCTCCAAGCAGTTTTACTGGGAGTTGAGCATTCAAAACCGCATCAAAATCCTCTAATTGCTCCAGTTTTGCAAATTGTTTGGCATAGGCTTGAATCCCAAAGCTATTTAAGTCTTTAAGTGGATAATTGTGATGAATATAGAGCATATCGGGGCTTATTTCATAAACATGAGAATGGCAATACAGATGGTTGCAATAGTGGTTAGTGTAAAGGCAAAGGTAGCTGAATGCCGAATACCATTGACAAAGGTGAGGATAGTGTCTTGATGCTCTGGGTACTTTGGTAGAATTTCTTCTTCTAATTTACGTCGATTGAAAATGTGGTTGGTACCAAACTCAATGCGATTCTTGATCAGTTTG
>CAZOLU010000324.1:0-5072 GCA_964580485.1 uncultured Saprospiraceae bacterium
GTGCGTGGTTTCTTAGGAGAAGACCGGGCGGTAGACGTTGAAATCCTCTCAGATGGGTTTTATTATATTGTGACGGCTACTTCGCAGAGCCGAGATGTGAATGGTACACCCGCCAACCCAAATTTTACCAATAGTATTCTCTTGTACAAATTCCGTCAGGATAATGGGGGAGAAGTTTCTGCACGACCTTTTGGGGGCAACCAATTCTGGCGAGCGGCTTCTGCTTGCTACGATCCTGAAGCAGGAGAAGTGATCGTTTTAGGGAATGTGGAGGATTATGGCGCTGCTAATGATGAGCTGAATGAAGGGGATATGGTTATTTTTTCAGTAAATGAAAACCTCCTAGTTCAGCCCGATGAGTCTTCTATCTATTACTTTGGTAAAACCAACCAAGGCTTTGATAATGTAAATGCTAACCTCATCTCTAGTGATATCGTCTTGATTGAACCACTAACTCAAGCAGATGAACGCTCCTTCCTAGTTTCTGCTACACACCAAGATCCACGCTTGGGTGGAAGTGAAGCCATGTTGGCAAAATTTAATGCCAACTTGAGCCTAGCATGGACATCCGCTCGCTTCTTCGGTCGTTCAGGCGATAATGCTCAGCTATTCTCCGGCAACTCTGCTTCTACCGTACTGCCTGTCTTAGAAACCGTACCAGGTACTACCCGCCAGGAATTGAAAGGCTATATCTTCGGTGCAACTTTCGATCTAGGAACCAACAAAATGATGGGATTGGTCAAAACGAATACGGATGGTACTTTAACTCCAGTAGATGAATAAAATGCGATCAAAAGTTTAATACCGAGAGAGGTTGTTGTAGTCGTTGCAGCAATCTCTCTCTTTATAAAGCTTGATCGATATGCCGATAGAAAATAACTATCTGCTTGAGGTATAGTTTAATGTGCTGATTAACATTAAATTAGTTTTAATTCTGCTCTTTTGGGGACTTAGACTATCTAATATTTCAGGATAGTTTTCTATATTTACTAAGCTTTAGAGCCAACCCAATAAAGACCATCTCTCATTCAAATAAACTTCATCGACAAGATTATCTTTATTTTCCTTTACTTCAATAAGTCACTTCTTGGATTTTGACAATGGATCATCAACCTTTGTGAAAGTTCGACAAGTTGTGTTTGTTGTATTATTCCAAAGCTATTAACTCTATGTGCCATGAAGTATCTTTACCTACTCCTCTTTCTATTGCTTAGTCTAAGTCCCTTAAAAGCACAACAAGTTGACTTTGTAAATTTAGATCATACTGCTGCGCTTTTTGAAGCCTGTGCTGGTGATCAATTACGTTTTAGATACTGGGACTTCCCAGAACGTCTAGATTATTTCATTATCAATAATCAAAATGGCAGTAAATCCGTCTATTATCGCAATTCATTAGGAAATGGTACTGTAAATGGCATTATAAATTATGTAAATACGAATATAGGATCAGTCACCTATACCGAGGGTTTTTCCATCAATACTTATCCAACCTGTTCTAATACAGGAAACAATGGAGGAGTTTATTGTGCACAAGTGATTATTACCTTGCAGGCCAATGCCGTTTCTTCTGTTATTCAATTTTATGATTATGATGGAGGGAATCCTCTTTCTATGTTTGTACTACCACTCAATATTATCAATCCAGATGTTACCTTGGGTGCTTTAAGTCCAAGTGTTTGTTCAGAAGATACCATCCCCTTGGTAGCAAGTCCTAGTGGAGGAACCTATCGAATTTTTAATGCAACGGCCAATGCTAATATTTTTGGATATGCAGGGCCCGGAGGTACCAACCAATATATTCAAAACGCCTTTGCTCTTTATACCAATGCTAGTGCCTTATTTATTCCGCATAACAACAGCAACAACCTCACTGCAAATTTTCAAAGTCAGGATATTCAGCTCTTTTACCGCTATGCTGCTCCTATGACAACTATTAGTGCGACTTGTCCACCCAAGCAAGATGTAGAGAGCACCAGGGTGTACAACAACTCCTTTACAGCTGTCAGTTATCCAACAATTAGTAATCAAAATGACTCGACACAAATTGTTATTTTGAGTACAGATGATGTCATTATCGCCAACCTAATCAACAACAATAGCATTAGCTACAACTATTCAGGAACTTATGTCAACGGTGATTTTTTCTATGGGGCTTTGGCAGGTTCAGGTATACATCCCCTTACCCTAACCATCAACAATGGAGGTTGTACCAAGTCCATTACTGAAAATGTGGTAGTAGATAGTCTTCCGCCTAATGCCCTACCGGATAGTATCTGCCGTTTTGCCAATCCGCTAGCAGTCAACCGAGATGCTGCCACCTTTCCTGCAGTAAATGTAAATAATGGCAACAATGGGTGGATTTACATCTCAGGGCAAAATGAGAAGCAAGAGTACCAAATGGAAGTAACCACGGTACCAAGTCAATGTTTAGTCACTTATCAGGCGAATCAAAGCTATGGCGTAGATCCCTCTGCTGCTTTGCCTACAGATACCGTTATCACCGTCACCGTAAAATACCAAAGACGTTATCGCACTCGTACCTGTACTTGGTTTGGCGGCTGTGGTAGTTGGACGGTAGGTAGCTGGCTCGATGAAACTGTTTATATCAAAGAGATAAAAATAACAGAGCCACCTGTTGCAACGATTGATACGAACCTTCAGCTCACTTATTGTGAAGAGTTTGTTCCTATTATTTTAAATTCTACTCCTGCTGGTGGGCAGTATAGTCTTACCACCGTATCTGGGCCCAATTCAGGTACCAATATTACATTCACCAATACCTTCAACCCTGGACAGGTACATGCTGCCGAAACCAGCGATACCCGATATGAACTCATTTATACGGCTGGTCAGGGGGCTTGCGTGGGGCGAGATACTTTTGTTTTTGATATTCTAGAGCCCGTAGCGACCTCTTTTATTGGAGCTTTTTCTAGTGGGCAAGGTATTGGGAATAATACCTACTGTTCTAATGGAAATATAGATCTATTGACCCCTAGTCCTTTACCCGTAGCCTACAATCATCCCGATTCATTGACCTTTTCACAAGGAGCTTTTTCTGGAGACGGAATTATTGGAAATGGGCCACAGTTTAATCCACAGGGCTTGAGCCCAGGGACCTATACCATCACCTATACGTTCCAAACCCAATTTGGTTGTGAGTCGACTGCCGACTCTACCTTTACCATTGTTGATCCACCTATTATGTCATTGGTGACCAACAACACCGCCAATGGCAATAAGTTTTGTGCAAATGATGCTATTGGCTACCTGACAGGAAGTCCTGTGGGGGGAGATTATTTTGGTCCAACCATTTCTGGGCCTAACGACAGTATATTTCAACCCAATGCAGTGTATGCACCCGTAGTGCCCAATACGCCAGGCTATGTGGTTTTTAATTATACCTATACCGATCCGCTTACTGCTTGTAGAGATACTGCTGAGGTAACTGTAACCATCAATCCACTGCCAGAGCCTACTTTCACCATTCCTGAGGCAGTTTGTGAGTCTGATCCCCCCATTCAACTCAGTGGAAGTGCCAACAACAGTGGCTTTTTCTATCTAGCTAATGGGGATACCATATTCAACAATATGTATTTTCCTAACCCTAATTTTCCAAATAACTTACTCAATGCCCCAGTGATTGATACCCTAGTATATGAATTAGAAGCCTTAGACTGTATTGCAAGAGATACTCAAGAGATTTATGTACGACCCAACCCAGTTGCTGAGTTTCTAACCATTAGTATCCGAACAGGAGACACCACTACGCAGTCTTGTTTGGGGCAGGACTCCCTGCGTTTAGTTCCCATAGCTCAAAACCCTATTTTTGAATATGTTTTCTCTGGTCCAGGGGTTTTATTTGGGCGAGATACTTTTGTAGCAGATGTTGCTGGAATTGGTATAGGGGGGCAGCATCCCATTATTATGGAGTATAGTGATACCGTAACGATCAACCTGAGTAATGGCGATAGTGTGCGCCTAGGCTGTGCCGATATGGACACTACTTTTGTGCAGGTACATAGTAAACCCAGTGTACACTTTTATGCTCAGGGTGGTTGTATTGGAGATAGTATCTTTTTTGTTCCTGATAATGCCATTTTAGGTTTAGATGAGCGCTATCCAGGCACCACCAACCTCTACGATTCTATTACACAAATTGTATGGAGCTTTGATACTACGGTTATCATTATGGATTCAACGGCGCAGAATTATGAAAATGTATTGACCAATATAATAGATACCATACCTTATTCCTTTTCCACCCCTGGTGTATACACGGCTAAGTTGATGGTGGAAAATCGGGATTTCTGTGTGGATATGGACTCTGTTAGGGTGATTGTTTTACAAAATGAATCTCCTCATGACACTTTGGTCTATTTCGAGAATTTTGAAGATGATAATGGGGGATGGATCGAAGAAGCTGAACTGGGCAACCAAGCTAGTAATATCTGGCAATATGCCGTTGCTGGCGGTAATCATATCAACACCTTAAATACTAGTCGCAACTTGGTTTGGGTAACACATCCTAATGGAGTGTATGGACAGAATGAAAGTGCTTGGGTATATAGCCCCTGCTTTGATCTTACCCAACTCGAACGTCCCATGATCAAACTCGATTATTTTAATGATACCGATGAAGGAAATGATGGGGTGGTGATTGAGTATTATAATAATGATGAGGCCACTTGGAAACCTTTAGGAGAGGTGGGGCGTGGAATCAACTGGTACAATGCCAATATTATTGCAGGCCGACCAGGGATTCAAGATCTTGCCCCAAGGGGCTGGTCCGGGCAAAGCAATGGCTGGCGTACAGGTCGTTATACCTTAGATGATTTCAGAAATTACGAAGATTTTCGCTTCCGTATTGCTTTTGGTAGCGTAGGGGTCTTTGATCCACAAGAAGCCTTTGAAGGATTTGCCTTTGATGAAGTGTGGATTGGAAATCGCAGCCGTAATGTACTATTAGAGCACTTTTCTAATGAGGGAACTGGTGTTGCCAACTCAGCAGCCATCAACAACCATGTATACAACTTGGTTTATGCTACGCCTTTGGTCAAAGATGTGGTGTTGGC
>CAZOLU010000325.1:0-763 GCA_964580485.1 uncultured Saprospiraceae bacterium
GAACCAGTTCTAATGTCAGTGCAGCTACTACCTTGCGCCTTGCTCATGCCAATTCTAAATTTATAGCTGTCAAAGAGGCTTCTGGCAACTTGGCGCAGTGTATGGAAATCGCTCAAGGTCGGCCAGAAGGGTTTTTACTCCTTTCTGGTGATGATAATCTAACCTTGCCTATGATTGCCTGTGGCGGTGATGGGGTTATTTCGGTAGTGGCGAATGCCTATCCTAAAGAATTTTCAGATATGGTAGCTGCGGCAAGAGCCAATGATATGGAGCTTGCCAGAACTCTGCACTACCGCCTAATGAACCTCACCAACTTACTCTTTGCCGAGGGAAACCCTGCTGGAATCAAAGCCAATTTGAATATTTTAGGGCTTTGCGAACAAGATGTTCGTCTGCCTTTAGTCCCTGCAAGTACCACACTTTATGAGGCCTTGAGAACAGAAGCTTTGAAAATAGCAGAAAAGAGCTAGTTTAAAATAGACTAAGCGGGGTCTTGCAAGCAACGACAAGAGAGTCCATGCGACTTGTTAATCTCATAACGCCCAATACCATTAGCATAGGCCGTCAAAGCTCGCTGCCAAGCATGGCTGGCATCATACGCACTAGCAGACCAAAAAAAGGCGGTGCTGCCCAGGCTGTGGTAAGTTTCCCCACCCCTACGATCTGGCCAATAACTACCAGCAGGTAATACGTTGAAATTAGAACGATTGTTTCCATTTTCACTTTTCAGCGTTTGACTGGGCAATGTCAACGAGTACATTGT
>CAZOLU010000325.1:773-5065 GCA_964580485.1 uncultured Saprospiraceae bacterium
GACTCCAGCCCTTAGTAGACTTCATCACCCTAGCATGAGTACCTCGCCACCCCTTTGTAATGGCAGTATCCAGTCCTAAGGCTAGCTCTAGCTGCCTCCACTCTTCATCTGTGGGTAAATGCCAGCCTTTGGGACAGGCAACAAGTGCAGTTTCCCAATCATAAAGGCGGCCGTATTTTTTAGATGGGCGATCTGGATAGACCCAAGAACCTTCTGCCTTATAGCGCAAGTTTTCTGCAAACCAGGTTTGATGACCAATAGTTACAAGCTTGTAGATATTAGCATCTCTAGGATCTTTAAAAGTTTGGGGATGCTTCAACTTGCTTCGCTTTCCTATTTTGCAACTACCTAAAAGGGCAATTATAAATAGTGTTAGTAATCCATAATTCAGTAATATACGCATAACTCAGCTTTTGAAATCAGAAATTCAAGATTATTGGTTGAATTGGCCTCGATGTTTACCCTTTAGTACAAATAAATGAAATAAGAACAAGCCTATGCCTACACCCAAACTATTCATGATCAAATCTGCAGGTTCAAAACTCCGTGTTTCACTACAATAAGCCTGTAAGATTTCTATTCCTAAACCAAAAACCGAGAGCAGCAAGAAAAACCCTAAATACTGCTGAAATAGCATTTTATTTTTATGAACACCGACCCAACAGAGTAAGAGTGCTAAACAAGTATAAATTATAAAATGAGTAAGTTTATCCCTCTGAACAAAAGACTTCCAGTTGTATTGGGATTCTATTTCTTCAGGACTTAAAGGCATATCCATCCCCATAGGAATCGTCAAAACCGTGGCACTATCACAAACTAAGATCCCTCCTTCTTCATAGGGTCTGGCATAGGGAGGATTGCTGCTATCTGCAAAATAAGAAGCTGATGAGCGATAAGGACGGCGTTTTCCGTTTTCTAATCGATAAACAGTGGGATGATTGGCCTGCTTGAAATTGTCGCCTTCTTGGGGATAAAGCCCCTCTGCTTGCTCCCCACTTTGCTGATAAGCAGTTTTCCGAGGCCAAAGCGATAGTAGTAACACTAGAAGCATAGCCCCTGTAAAACTTAGTATTTTCAGCCATGGGGGGAAGTACATAAACTCATTTATTTGGTGCCAGGCATAGGCCCTTTAGCACTACCATAAAGATAGGGGTAGGTATCATCTACCGCAGGCAGTACAGCTTTTTGCTCGGCCGTGAGTTGTTGATAAGCTGCTTTGACATAATATTGTGGGTTGTGATAGTAGAATCTGAAAGGGAGTCCGGTCATTAAGCCATTGTACATCTCTTTATGTAAACGCATTTCTGCTTGTTTCTTCTTGTTAAAGGGATGGGGGTTGAAATGAAAAGGAGAAGGACTGATATAGCGTTCCTTGGTATTGATGTATAATTGGTAATTTCCATACTCTGCATCATCAAACCAATTGCGTTGCCCCACATGCCGATAGCGTGGTGCCCACAGTAGGGTGATCGGATCAAGATAATATTCAAAACGCTGTACTCGATTGGGTAGCATATCATCCAGCTTTTTAGTGAATCGCTTATCTCCTACTACCCGAGGTGCGGCATAAGCATAGATGTTAGCAACAGGATAATGTTCACTTTTAAGGTATGCCCCAATGAGCATAGCCATTGCACCACCTAGACTATGCCCAGCTAGCCAAATCTTTTTATTTTGGGCATCCATTTGATCTAAACTGCGAATAATCTCATCACGTACGAGGTCAAAACTTTGCCAAAAGCCCTTGTGGATGCGAGTTCTCACCAAATTGCCCCCACCTCGAACCAAGCCCATACGGAAGTTAGTACCAAACCACTCACCCCAGACATTCTCTTTGGCAACGGGATCAGTTCCTCGACAAATAATGAGGATCAGATCTTTGGTAGAAATGAGCATAATTTCAGGATCTAGGCTTGACCATTTTCGATCGTTGAGATAGGCTGTGCGGTGGATAAACTTAAAAGTAGGCATATTTTCCGCAACCCAATCGCTAGAGTCTTGCCAATAGCAATAGTCAAAAGCACTGTTTTCCATTGCATTGGAATGAAGCCCTGACTGTGCTAGATAGCTCGTATTAGATTTTTGAGGCATGGTAGCAGGATCGTAAAAATAATGTTGAAATCGAGTTTTGAAAGCCTCTTCAAAATTATCATTATTGACGCTTGCATGCTCTTTCAACCATTCGGAGCTAGGAATATCGTTGACGGGCTCCTGCCCATTTTGCATATATTGCAATTGATAATCAAGCCGCTCCAAGTACATCATTTCTGAAAACTTGGCAAGTATAAAAGTGTTGATAGGATCTACACCTACGGTATCCCGATTGAAATGCTGGATGCAGTTGATTTCATTGGAAGGATACTGGAATTTGAAAGAACTTAAGTTGGCGGTTTGCTGTGCAAAAACAGAACCCATTGACCAAATATTCAGTAAGCAAAATCCAAAAGCACTACAAACTAATTTGGAGAACATAGTATTTTGATGGTTTAGAGCAGAATAAATTTGGTTAGTATAGGGCAAGAATCATGCCTTTAACACAGTTTTTGAGGTTTATTTCTTTTGATAAATTATGAGGCTCTAGAAATAGATCCAAAGCCCTTCTAGGTTCTCAAGATATAAGGATCAAAGCTATTCGCCCAAAGGCTCTAGCAAAGCTCTAAGCTCACGTGCTTGCTCATAACGCTCTACCCTAGTTTGGTTGCGGTACCAAAGTACAGCGATGATACCTAGCATCAAGTAAGGAAAGCTTATCATGTACATAATTCCAGCATTCAAGCCCTTTCCGGTACTTCCACCATTTTTGAGATCCGCCTCGGCAGACATACTGCACATAGGACATTGAGCGAATAGTTCATTAGGGATAAAAATTAAGCTTAGAAGCAAAAGTATTCCCCCTATTAGTAGAAGGTTATTGTTCATATTATTCATAAATATTCGTTTTCTAAGCCCCATAACAAGGAGCAATCATAAGATAACAAATCACACCTGTAACCGCCACATAAAGCCATACAGGATAGCTAATTTTTACTAGTTTTTTGTGTCGCTCAATCTGCCCCGTATAGCCATACAAAAATGCAAAGAGCACTAAGGGAGCCTGAACAATAGCTAAAAGAATATGGGAGATGAGCAGGGTAAAATAGAGGTAGCGCATTCCTCCTACTCCACAGTATTTGGTATGTTCGGTAGAAATATGATAAAATACATAAATCAGTAAAAAAGCGAGGGATAAGCCCATTGCTATGTAAATAAATGTAGCATGCAACTTAATTTTCTTTTGCTTAACGGCAATCAGTGCGGCAATCAACAACAGCGCAGAACTTCCGTTGAGTACTGCGTTAATAGCGGGTAAGATATATACATTGAAAGGCAGGTTGATTTCGATGCGAATCCCAAAAAGGATAGCAACGATGACAGGTAATGCGATAGAAATGATTGTGATAATCAGATTAAGGCGCTTGCTTTGTTGTTCCGTAATACTATTCATATAATTTAGTTCTCAGGGTTGTATAGATCTTGTTCGGGTTGATATTTAAGTTTTCGACGATCCTTTTTTGCGGGAATAATCATCGCAATATGCTTCATGAGTTGATTTACCTCTTCGGTTTTGGAAGCATCATAATAATTTACAATATAGCCATTGATATCTAATAAGGCAAGTGTAGCTTTTGCTTTTTGAGCTTCGATTCTATAGCCTTTTTCCAATAGTTGGAGCATTTGAGTACTGCTATCCGTAGTGACCAACTTCCAATTCGAAGTATCAATTTTGTGGGTAGCAAGGATTCTGTTCATTTGAGCTAAGGAATCTGGACTCAGGCTATGCGATAAGATCTGTACTCTTCGAGTGACTTTATTTTTATATTCTTGTTGTACCCGTTTGAGCTCTTCCCAAACTTTATCATCACAATTCTCACAATTAGGATCATAAAAATGGGCTATTACAATCTTTCCTTTGAAAGCAGCATTATGAATAACGGCTCCAGAGTGTGTAGTAAATTTGGTATCTATTACCTTTAAGGAGTCTGAATATACTTCTAGTTCAGCTCTGAGTTCTTTGTAGGTTTGCAGTCCTGCCCTAGACATTAGCATCACCGTCAGTCCTAATACAGCCATCATTACGACAATAAGGATTCCGTATATTTTATTTGTTTTTTTATTCTCCATACCTTGGTAATTTGGTGTTCTGTTAGATTTTTAATTTTCCTATAAAACCCAACATATTTCTATAGTTTAAGCGATCTGTTTTTTCAGACTTTTCTAGTTCCAAGACCAGACATCTATAATGTTCTATATTA
>CAZOLU010000326.1:0-566 GCA_964580485.1 uncultured Saprospiraceae bacterium
AGTGGACTAGGGTTTTCCTTTGTCAAGCATTCTAAACCTAGGAAACGAGCTACTTCATTTTTATCTTCCTTGCTCATTTCACGCCCTCCTGCTCTTTTAGCAGTGGCCTTGCTGATATTATGATCGGTAATCGTTACATGCGGAATATCAATGCTTCCTGTTCTAGGCATATGACAGCCCACACAATTGTTGTCTTCCAATTGCCGTTTAGCTACGGGTATCGAACAAAAGTCAGGGTCGGCCTCCTTATGACAGTCCATACAAGCAGCATTGTAACGATTCTTTTCACGAGATTTTACATCATGATGAGGGTTGTGGCAACTAATGCAGGAAAGGCTTTCGGTTTTGAGGTAGCAAGGGCTTAGGCGCATACGGTCGGCTTGTGAAGCCATAATAAATCGTTCATGCGAGTTGGTAAACCTCGGCAGATAAACCTGCATCACCTCTGAAAGTGCCATTCCTGGCCTAAAATCATAGAACGTCTTTCCATCATTCAAAACTGCAACGCCCTGCAAGTGACAACGTTGACAAAGATCCATTTGCAAATCTCTTGGCAAGTGGCGGGG
>CAZOLU010000326.1:576-5056 GCA_964580485.1 uncultured Saprospiraceae bacterium
TAATGCTATAATCTACATACTTGGAGGTGTCGACAATATTCCCCCTCAGTTTTTCCTGTACATGCAAGCTACCGGGGCCATGGCAACGCTCGCATTCAATGCCTTTAGGCATCTCTTTATATTTATTTTCCGATCCTTGAACATGTTTGGGAAAATGATTGTGACAGGTCAGACATTCTGTGGCAATCAAACGACTAAATCGGCTATTTAGACCATCTTCAAAGCCTGGTGCTAAATCCCATTTTTCCTCCTGCGTATAGTAGGTAATCGGTGCTTGATACACATAACCATTTCGGTCGATCATGTGAGAGTTGGTATGATGCCCCGAGCCAATGATATAATCTACTCGTTCTAATCGTTTGTGTGTGGTATCTTTCCCATCTAGTCGATATTCCAAAATATAAAGTACGGAGTCTTGGAAGAAAGGTTGATAATAAAAATCTAGGTTCTTGTCGTATACTACCGCATGTGCTCCAAAACTAGCTGCCGATTTTTCCATGGTGGCATAATCAAAAGACTGTCCCATTCCTGTATGAATATAGGTATCGTGAATATCCTTATGGCAACTCATACAGGTCTGCATCCCTACATAGGTTACACTATCCCCCAAATTCAAAAACTTTTCTTTTACCCATACATTAGGATCGGAAGGTTGGCGATTGCAATAGACGAGTAGAAAAGCTAAAGCTATAAAAAGGAGATAAAAACGCAGCTTCATAATTTATAGACGATTGGTCAGAAATACAAGGATACCAAGATAATAAAAACAAAAATAGCGAAATGTTTAGAAAATATCGTCTATTGATTCAATTCAAACTTGGCTATGTGTAAAACCGTAAATATTTCTGAAGCCTAAAGGCAACGACTTGCGTAGATCAGAAAAATCACCCCTTAAGGGGGTAATTTTTAATCCAACTTGCGCAAGCTGTATCCTTTAGGATTCTGTCAAATTCATTGAACTTCAATTTGTGTACGGTTTTATAATCAATATTCGTCCTTATGAAACGGAAGCAGAATTCCTTAGCAATTATAAATCTGAATTTAAAGATGGCCCTAATCAATTTAGGAAGGTAGTGGCTCATGATTATAAGGCAGTCTATATCACGGAGTTTTACAAACTTAACCGCATTTTCATTCAGTGTGGTAAAAATGTACCTTATGAAGAGGTGAATACCAAAGCTCGGGAATTGATTGATCGGAAGATGCCTTTGAAGTAAGTTTATAATTTGATCCCTTTAGCGTCTATTTTCACCCACTGTCCATCTTTCTGATATGCTCCTACGCCATCTTCAAAATCCCGAACAGCCTCGTATTCGCAAGGGATCTGCCACTGCCCTTTATTATCAATAAAGCCCCACTTGCCGCCAACGACCTGTGTATGTGATCCAGATTCGGTAACTACCTGTTTTTCCTCACAGCCCATACAAGCAGCAGCCAAACCTCCACTAAAAGGGCGTGCAAAATCGAACTCAGCTTTGATTTGTTGCTTGCCTTTTTCATCCAAAAAGCCAACCTTACCCTGTTCTACAAATCGAGCTAGTCCCTCCTGAAAATAGTCTGGTCCATTATCGTATACAAAAGGGCGTGCCAAGACCTCTCCTTTACCGTTGATATAGGCCCAGCCCTCTTCATCTACCACCTCGGCCATTCCATTTACAAAGTCATGCGCCATTTGGTATTTAGCCTCTAAAACCACTGCATTTTCGGCATTTTTATAGCCATAGAGTCCATTTTTCTCAAATAAAAAAAGTTCTAGCTCGGGTGTAGTATTAACCTCATCCTCCAAACTTTTCTCATCCGCTTTTGTTTCATCGCCAGGTTTTGACTTTGTATTATTGGAGGTAGTAGAGAAGGCTCCTTTTTCTATCTTTTTTTCAGAGGAGGGGGGCTCTTTTTCACTAGCTTGATCACTTTGACAGCTCATCAATAGGACTAAAGCAATTAGGGTAAGGGTAATCCATCTCATGGGTTTAGGTTTTTTCGAAGGGGTTAAGATATTGTGATACAGGATTCATGATATATCAATCCTTTATCTTGCAAGATAATAATTTTATTTCAACCTCTAGTGAATAACCGAAGGGATTTCAAGAAGGACTCTCTCTACTCAACTCATTCTTATTGTGGCATATCGAGATTCTAAAAAACTTTTTATCTTAGAGTTTATTATAGAAATTGAAGACTATAGCTAATTTGGCATGAACATTAAAGAAAAACTTGCAGCTCTAGAAAAAATAGCACGGCAGTTAGATCCAGATCCTAAAGAGCGTAAAGCTTGGAGGGATGCAGTTAATGAATACAGTGATGATTTTTTAGATCATATTGAAGACATTAAAGCCTATGTACTTACCGAAGACAAAGGCAAGGCTCTTTATGATCTAAAAATTGGTGCCGCCAAACCCATAGAAACCCTACTTTCCAGCCTAAAATACAACGTAGATCGCCCAGGGCTCAACCCTGCATCTGGAGGGCATTTGGCATATATCCCTGGAGGAGGATTATTCCCATCTGCCTTGGGCGACTACCTCGCTGATGTTTTCAATCGCTATGCAGGAGTCTTTTATGGTTCGCCAGGAGCAGTTCGCATGGAGAATCAACTCATCAAATGGTTAGCCGAGATGATGGGCTTTCCCGAAACAGCAGCAGGCAACCTTAGCTCAGGAGGCTCTATTGCCAATCAAATTGCCATAGGAGCCGCAAGAGATGCCAAAAAACTCAAAGCGATTGATTTCCACCGTAGTGTCATCTATACCACTAGGCAAGTGCACCACTGTGTATACAAATCCATCAACATGGTAGGACTACGAGAAGCGATTATTCGCAGCATCCCCATGGATGAGCAATTTCGTATGAATACTCAAGCATTAGATACTCAGATCAAAGCGGATCAAAAAGCTGGATTAAATCCCTTTTTAGTGATAGCTTCAGCAGGTACTACCGATGTTGGGGCCATAGACCCTTTGGATCAGATTGCAAATATTTGCACACAAAATGACCTCTGGTTTCATGTAGATGCGGCTTATGGAGGCTTTTTTATAATGCTGGAAGAAACCAAAGCCTTGTTTAAAGGGATAGAGCGAGCCGACTCCCTAGTTGTTGATCCACATAAAGGGCTATTTCTCCCCTATGGTACAGGAGCCCTATTGGTACGCAATGGGCAGCAGCTTTTTGAATCACAGCACATGGAAGCAGGTTATCTACAAGATGCCTATCTGGAAACAGAGGAAGTTTCACCTGCCGACTTATCCCCCGAATTGACCAAACACTTTCGGGGGCTTCGATTTTGGTTGCCGTTGCAACTATATGGTGTAGAGCGGTTCAAGGCAGCCTTGGCAGAGAAACTCTGGCTTACTCGTTATTTTTATGAAGAAATAAAGAAAGTAGAGGGCTTTGAAGTTGGGCCTTATCCACAACTCTCTGTGATGACCTATCGTTATGTTCCTAAAAAAGGAGATGCTAACCAATTTAATGCAGCGTTGATCGAAGAAGTAAAAAAAGATGGACGAGTCTTCTTATCTTCTACCTTAATTGATGGAATTTTCTATCTTCGCCTTGCCGTTCTTTCTTTTCGTACACATCGATCTACTATTGATACCTGTATAGCAATATTAAAAGAAAAAGTTGCTTATTTGGAAAAGCAAACTCAAAAAACCTCATAAACCTACACAAAACCTACGACTCATGCTCATCAAAGATTTTTGGGAAATTATTGATCAAAGCTATAAAGCCTCAGGAGGGATTCAGGAAAAGCAAGTTGAGCTTTTAAAAGTTGCTCTAGAGGAGGAAACTTCAGATACCATCAAACGCTATTGTATTTTCTTGATGGATTTACTCAAAAAAGCCAGTACAGAAGAGTTTTGGGCCTGTTATTATCTCATCAATGGGGGCTATGAAGAATGGGGCTTTGAAGACTTTAGATACTGGGTCATTGCCCACGGTAAAGCTTTTTGGGAAGCTACTTTGGAAAACCCCGTCGAATTTCTCTACAATAATATAAATATCAAAATTGGGGAGAATCCAGATGTTACCTTTTATGAGTTTTGGGCAGTGTTTAAGAATACCTATGAAGCTAAAAGTGGTAATGAACTTAATAATAGCTTTGAATGGATGAAGGTTTATGAGGAGGTACAAAAAGCAGAATTTGCAGTGGAAAAAGTCATGCGCCCCAAAGCACACAACTATGAAATCCGACAGCAGTATCCAGAGCTTTACAATAAGTTTTTCCAAAACTATTATTATCTACTAAAAAAATATCAGGAAAAGAAAAAATATATAACCGACGAAACTCGAGATTAACATGAAGATCCAACTTGAAGAAAACTCTAACAAAGGTGCTGCATTCTACGAAGCAGAGGGAGAACGCCTCGCCGAAATGACCTACTCTAAGGCCGGTGATCAACTCATCATCATCGACCATACAGAAGTGGCTGAGCAACTCAAGGGGCAAGGTATTGGTCGGAAACTCCTAGACCACATCGTTGCT
>CAZOLU010000327.1:0-5027 GCA_964580485.1 uncultured Saprospiraceae bacterium
TGCGCAATGATAGCGATGTTGCGAATGTTTTGAGTTGCCATTATGCAATTTTGAATAAAAGAAAAATGGTATTGATTTTCAATACGTTTTGAATAAGTGCTTCCACTGATGCGAAAGTTTGCGCAAAGGTACGCCTTTTTTAGGAGACCGCAGTGGATCTTTTGTTAATTTTCTCTTAGTAATTTTGAAGCGGAGGCAATTATACAAACTGACATAGATAGTCCTCTAATGCTTTTGCCGAATCAAGTCCAAGTTTTTTGCGTAGGCGTGTTTTCTTTTTTTCTACGGAGGCTCTAGCGAT
Organism: uncultured Saprospiraceae bacterium; assembly: GCA_964580485.1. Classification (GTDB taxonomy): domain Bacteria; phylum Bacteroidota; class Bacteroidia; order Chitinophagales; family Saprospiraceae; genus Saprospira. The sequence goes on from CAZOLU010000327.1 coordinate 302, forward strand.
GTGAAGGTTTTCTGAGATTTCCTGATTGGACAAGTTGATGCGCATGAGGCTGGCGAGCTTTAGGTCGCCAGCACTGAGGTTGGAGTGGCTTTCTTGCAATTTGTTGATGAAGTTGTTGTGCAGGTTGTTGATCCGAACCTTTAGGAGTTCCCACTGAGCTTCAGAGTTAATGTCAAGCTCAATTTTATGAATCAGTTGTTGGATGCTGGAGCGTTGCTCTGCTGAATTTGATAGCTTATGGAGTGTCTCGAGCTCTTCTTGCAAATCTTCTAGGAAGTTGTTTTTTGCCTCAATGATGATGGCTAGGTTGGTTAATTCTTCCTTACGAAGTTTTAGGGTAAGCACTGCCTGTTGGCGCTCTGCTTCCACTTTTTCTTTATAATATTGCTGGAGCGAGAGGATGTTTTTGATACGGGCTTTGAGCTCGACAGGATCTACGGGTTTGCGCAGAAAGTCGATGGCCCCTGCTTGCAGGGCTTTTTGAAGGTTGCTAACCCCTATGTTTACCCCTGTATACATGATGATGGGTATGTCTGAAATACTTGCTTGTTTTTTGATTGCTCGAATGGCTGTAAGGCCATCCATGACAGGCATTTCCCAATCCATCAGGATAAGGTCAGGTTGTTTTTGTAAGGCTACTTTTATAGCTAGTTCGCCATTATTTGCGGTTAAGATTTGGTAATTATCTTCTAAAAGACAATCTACGACAAGTCGAAGGTTGCTACTGGTATCATCAACTACTAAAATAGATTGCATAAGTACATTTTGTAGGTGGTTGCTTTCCTAAAAATACTAAATTTTTGATAAAAATGTTTGCTTTAAGCGTTCAAATTCTAGCTCATCAAAAGCATAGGCGGCTTCTTCAAGTGCAAAAACCCATTGGCTCATCAGCTCTAGCTCTAGTTGCTCCAATTCTATTTTCAGTTTGGCAATCGTACTCGCATCATAAATTTCTAAGTTGGCAACTCTTGTTTTTAAGGGAATGAGTTTTGGATGATTTTGAACAGTTGCCCAATTCCAATTTTCTACACTTAGGTTATGCTGCTTTGTCTCAGATGTAAAATCAGGATTAGGAAGGTCTCCCTGAGCAATAGGTAGATCAAATTCAAAGACAGCAGCACCTTCATTATATGCCTTTATCTTTCCCTGATGGGCTTCTACAAACTCTTTGCACAAGACCAGCCCTAAACCAGAATTGGATGTAGAGTTGATCCATTTTTCTTCATCAAAAAGGCTAGAGATTGCTTCTTCTGGAATCCCCTTACCTTGATCTTTGATTTTGAAAAGGGCACGTTCTCCTTTTTTGAATAATTCAATACAAATCGTACTCCCATTCGGACTATATCTGATGGCATTGGACACAATATTTCTTAGAATAGTTTGCAACATATAAGGGTCTGCATCCAGCCAATTGATCCCATTCAGCACGGTTTTAACTTGAATATTTTTACTTTTCAAAATCCCTTCTAAGGGAGCTTTTACCTTTTTTATAAGTTCTGGGAGGTAGAGCTGTTCCGCTTGGGTGTTGAGGTCGCCAGTTTGAGTTCTTGCCCAGCCCAATAAATCTTCGAATAGAAAGTAGGCTTGCCGAGCAGAGCTTCCCATGGTTTCAATTTTTTGTTTTGCAGAACTCCATCGTTCTGGCCCTTGCCCCAATATTTGTTCTGAAAAGCCAATCAATTGATGGAATGGGGTTCTTAGGTCATGGGCAATAATGGAAAAAAGCTTGGTTTGTGTTTGGTTGAAGGCTGCTAGCTGGCGGTTGTTTTGGGCAATGATTTTATTTTTAGCCTGAATCTCTTTATTCACCTTTTTGATTCTTGTAAAAAGATAGAAAACAACAATAAGCAGTGCAGTAAGGAAAAGTAGACCCCAGAGGTAAATGGTATTCAACTGAGCCTGTTTTCGGTTGAGTTCTTTTTGGTAGTTAGCCTCTGCTTCTTTTTGTTGAATCTCATAATCTTTTTTAATATTGGCAGTGGCTTGACTGAATTTTAGCAGGGGACTACTAATGGGTTTGGCTTTAATGCGCTTTTTCAAGACTTCTTCTAACACTTTATACTTTATCAATGCTTGTTGAAGTTGTCCTTTTGCCTCATAGATTTTAATAAGTGTTTGAAGTACCACCTGTTGGTCAAAGACATGAAGCTCAGATAGGGCAACACTGTCGTCTTTCCAAGGGGCTAGCAATTGCAATGCACGATCATGTTCTCCTAGTTTTTGATAACAAACAGCCATAGATATGGTATTAACCGTACTAGAAAAACCTGCGGCTGCTGCTTTTTGATAATAATAAATTGCGGAGTCTAGTTGCCCAGAAGATTCATAATATAGCCCTAGGTTGAATAAGGAAGATGAAGCATTGAATCCTGATTGACTAGTAGCAGAAAGATCTAAGTGGATGGCTTTTTTTACCCATTCAATCGCAGAACTAAAGTCTTGATCTTTATTATAGGAGATTCCAATATAATTGTAGACGATTCCTTTTTCTTCTATTTGCTCATCCCAGATATACTCCAAGGCTTTGAAAAAGTAATGTCTTGCACTGTCTGTTTGGTTAAGGTAGTTGTGTGAAATTCCAATATTGCGATATGCTAAATTGATTCCACTGCTATCTTGTCTAGTTTTAAAGCCCTCTAGGGCTTGGAGGTAGTATGGGATGGCTGCATCGTAAAGCTTTTCTGCATAGTAAACATTACCAATATCAATATAGATATAATGATTCAAATCCTGTAAAGGCAGAAGACTCATTTGCTCTACGGCCAGATTAAAGTGTTGAATGGCTTTGTAAATATCTTCTTGCTTAATATAAACCTGGCCAATTTCACTGTATAGATTTGCCACTCGATCGCCTAGTTGATGCTGTTTGGCTAAGTTAAGTGCTTGATTTAGATATGCCAATGCAATATTACTCTCTTTAATGCGATAGCGTTTGGCAATAGCTTCCAGTAGTTCAATATTTCTTAAAATGCTGTCCTTTTTAGTATTGTTAAGGAGCTGCTTTAGGCTATCTACTTCCCGTTGCTGATTAGCTTCTAGGGGGCCTTCTTGTGCCAAAATCAGTAGGGGAAGCCAAAGGAGTATAAGTAGGGAACATAAGCGCATGATGATGATTTTTACAAATTAAGATCTATATTTTTTCTCATTTTTGCAAATCATGTCGGGTAGACGTCGGGTTTAGATGGGCTGTTTTGTAGGGGCTAGGGGATGCTCTTTCTCATGCTAGTCTTCGGAGTGTAAAACAAGTGCTTTTTTTTGCTCAGCTTGCTCTTTGCGATAACGATTGATGAGGTAAATATACCATTGGGTAGCAATAAGGTACATCACCACTGTAATCATAAAAATAGTAGCATAAGAGACTTCCATGGAGCGCAACCAGCCAAAAATAATACTACTAAAAAACCAACTCCCCGACCAGATCGCAGCTTGCAAGGCACTCATAATTTCCTGATTGCGTTCACCTACATAGTATAAACTCAACTCGGAGGTGGAAGGGCCTGCGGTATTCATGAGGGGTTGGCGTAAAAGATAGGCTACAATAGCAAGGGGTAGGGCATAGGGCCAACTGCTATACCATTCTGTAGAAGCCATAATGAACAAAGCAATGACTGCGGCGGTTTGAAAGCCCGCAATCACTATCTTATAGCCATAGCGTCGTTGTATAAATGGAATAAAGGTAATCATAATGGCTACCATCACAAAACTTGCGGAACCCAATAGGGAGAAACTTTTGGAGTCGACCCCATGTACAGATTGAAAAAAGAGATTGATGAATGGAATGGTAAAGCCTGCGCCTATGGCAATAATTAGGGTGGGAATAACGGCATTCATGATTTTTCCCCATTCGTATGCCTTGGCTACCTCTCTGAAGCTGATTTTTGTGGTAACTTTTTCCTGAACCTTAATCCTAGCCACAAAAAGACTGCTAAAGAATCCTAAAAGCGCAATCAGTTGCAAGACCCGCTTTTCCGTAAAGAAATCAGGGGCAATAGAGCTCAGCCCATAGTTAATCATTCCTGAAAGAAATACCGTAAAACTAAAGGTTTGAAAATAGAGTGCAATGGATTCTGAATGGGTTTCCTTTTTGGCGTTGAGTATGATGAAGGGCATGGCAGTGACCTGAATGAAAAGCCGAAAAGTACCAAAAAGTACCATCCCGGCCATCACGCCCCAGTCCAACTGATATTCTACCGAAAAGAGTACCGCCAAGGCGGTAGCGGGCAAGGCGATGGCTGCTAGGCGAAAAAAAGGCTTTAGCCGCCGCCCCTTAATCAAGACCCCAAGCGGAAAGGCCAGTACCATAATCGCCACATAACGACAGGCCGTCACATGGGCAATCTGTGCATCCGTATAATCTTGGGTACGTAGATAGTAGTTGAAAAGCATGAAAAAGGAAGCATCTATCAATTGTACAAAAAAGACTGCTCCAATGAGGTAGAGAATGTGCTTTTCTACATTTTTAAATCCTTTGATGAGTTCTTTGAATGGATGCGCCATGATGCAGTTGCCCTTGGGCTCTTAACTTTGCAATAGTTTACACAGTAGCATAAAGGGTATAGAGTCTTTAATCTTTATGAGGCTTCGGAGCTGTGTAAAAAAATACGGATGTCACTTTGCTTAACAGTTGCTGTGAAGATATGTTTATTAAGAAGATGGCGGTTGAATAAAACCTAACTGATGTTACGCACAAGAAGCCTTTGGCTTCTTTAAAAGAATAAGTTCTTTG
>CAZOLU010000328.1:0-5014 GCA_964580485.1 uncultured Saprospiraceae bacterium
CACAAAAGTTGTTCCTTAGTGAACGGCAGCTTTATCGGGAGGTGCAGCGCATTACAGGAATGACTCCGCTCAACTTTATTAAAGAAGTACGCTTACAACATGCTCGTATTTTATTGGAAACCAAAAAAATGAGTAGTATTAGTGAAGTTTGTTATGCCTGTGGCTTTGGTACTGTAGGTTACTTTTCACAGTTGTTCAATAAACGTTTTGGGAGGAAGCCTTCCAGCTATTTCAAATAAAAAAGGAGCCTCAACTGGGTTGTTGTAGCTCCTTGACACAAAAGGTATGAATAAACAGAAAAGCACAGTACAGCATCTCTGCTGCTGATACAAACTTACAAATCACAATAGAGGGATGTATTAAAATTTCTGCCATTTTTTATTTTGGCAGGATTCTAAAGATAAGAATAGCTTTTGGGCATTTTTGTATAGAAGCTCATCATGCGGTATTGCTGAGGTAAAAACAGCGATCTATTTCAAACCTTATTATCTATAAAATAGAACTACGATGCCTAGTCAAAAAATTCAATTTAAAAATAGCGCGGGTTATCAGTTATCTGCTCGTTTAGATTTACCTGCCAATCAGCAGCCACACAGTTATGCGCTTTTTGCTCATTGTTTTACTTGCAGTAAAGACCTCAAGGCGGTACGTAGCATCAGTCGGGCTTTGAATCAGTACGGCTTTGCTGTACTGCGCTTTGATTTTACAGGCTTGGGGAATAGCGAAGGGGATTTTACGGATAGTAATTTTTCATCCAATGTATCAGATCTTATTGCAGCTGCTCAATACTTGAAAACACATTATCAAGCCCCTAAGCTCTTGGTCGGCCATTCCTTGGGTGGGGCTGCGGTCATTTATGCCGCGGCTGCCTTGAATGAGGTGAAAGCAGTGGCAACTATTGCTGCACCTGCAAGTCCAGAGCACGTACAGCACTTGCTTTCTGATAGTTTGGATAAAATCAAAGAAAAAGGAGTGGCGCAAGTCCGTATAGGGGGACGCAGTTTTAATATTAAAAGACAGTTTTTGGAGGACTTGGAGGAGCAGAATATGGCTAAATGCCTTCGGCAACTCAAAAAACCTTTATTGATTTTACATTCCCCCCAAGATCAAACGGTAGGTATAGAAAATGCAGCCAAGATCTATGAAGCCGCCTTTCATCCCAAAAGCTTTGTTTCTTTAGATGGGGCTGATCATCTGCTGACCAACAGCTTGGATGCACAGTATGTAGGGCAAATGATAGCCAATTGGTCGGATCGATATATTGATACCCCCGAAAAAGAGCAACTGCATACACAGCAGCAGGTAGTGGTTCGTATTGCTAAGGAAAAATACACTACCGAAATTATGGCGAGGCAACATCAACTCCTTGCCGATGAACCCAAGGATGTGGATGGCAACGACTATGGCCCCACCCCTTATGAATTATTATTATCTTCATTAGGAGCCTGTACTGCGATGACCCTACGCATGTATGCCGATCGCAAAGGTTGGCCTTTGGAGGAAGTCTTGGTTCATCTTAGTCACGATAAACGGCACTGTGAAGATTGCCAAGATCCCGAAAATAGCAAGACAAAAATTGATTATATCGAACGGCACTTAGAAATTATAGGAGACTTGGATGATCAACAACGGCAACGCCTCCTACAAATTGCTAATAAATGTCCTGTACATAAAACATTACATAATACCATAAAAGTACATACCATTCTCAACACTTAAAATTCCTTTTCCACATGATTTATGCTCCTCATTCTACCCGAAAAATTCGATTGCTCTACCTATTTTGGGGTATTGTATTAAGCTCTTGGGCACTCCTACTAAAAATCCCTGAGATACAAAGACAGCATCAAATTATTGCCAAACCTATTGAACCTGGAACTCAGAAAACGAAAAAGGCAGCTCTTCATCATCAACAGCGTAGCGCTTCAGTAAATCCGAAAAAGCCGCCCAAATATGAGGGTGATAGAACTTCTGGCTTAATTTTAGGTAGCTTGATCAGCTTTATTCTTCTGGGGTTAGCTATCCTTTGGCTGCTCAATAGTATTGCTAACTATCATGCTGCACCGTCTGGGTATTATTGTTTCTCGGAAGAAGAACTCTTAGCTTTGGTTGCTATATTCTTGGCAGGCCTAGTAGCATTGATGGCACTTGTTGCTGGCATTCAGCTCTTGGTTATGGCTTTTACTGGGAGAAGGCTACTGAGTAGTCCCTTAGAAAATATGATACGTTATGGCAATAACATCCAATATTGTGATTTTCAATTAAACAAATATCCTGCACATAAAGACTTTCAAAAGAAAAAACACTACAATACCAAACAACTGTATCATTACTTAGGCAAAACGGATATACAGATTGCGAAACTTCAGCAAGAAATTCAACATTTAGATGAAAGTATTGCTACACCCAAATGGTATGATTCTCCAAAGAACATTGCAAGAAAAAAAACAACACTTAAAGACTTGGAGAAAAAACTAAGCTACTACCAAAGGTTGCAAACTATTGGGGGAAGTGATACCAAAGAATTGTTGAATCTTCTTGAAAATATAGAAGATGAATATGAAGCCAAGCCTCGTTCCTATTTTTATCGTTATCAACAAAAACTAAATCGAAATTTTTAATCCTACAACTGTATAGGAACAACACTAGTGATCTAAATGAATGATAAGGTAGATTTATTAAAAAATAGGATTGCTTTAAATTTTATGCGGTTAATACACCTTGGATTAGCAATTTCTTACTAAGTTTGTGCATTTAAAATACTTATTTATGTACAGACTACTCTATTTTACAGCTATCCTTCTATTATTCACGGTTCTAAGTTGTCAGAATAGACCTTCGGGACAAGCCTTTAACTACGATGGTGTTCAATTCAACTTTCCCAACAACTGGGAAATCACTGCGCAGGATAGTAGTGAGAGCAACTACGGCTCCGTCTCTATTAAAACAGCAGAAGCTCAAGGTAGCGGATTTGCTTTTATTGAATGGAATAATGCGACCTTGACCTTAGAAGAAGTGATGGACTCTACACAACAGGGTTTTTTGAGTACTCCCTTTTTTCAGAAAGGAGAGATTGCATTTGAAGGGGCTAAAGAAGGTCGTTTTGCTGGACAAAAAGCCTTAATCAACCGTTTTACGTTCAACGTACAGGGGATTGAATATGTGGGACAACTACATAGTTTCCAACTTCCTGAATGTAATAAAACGCTTATGGTAACTTATCAGCAGCAAGCTATCGATCAAGAAAAACAGGTAAAAGATTTTGAGCTGATTGAGCAAAGTTTTAGCTGTCAAAGTGATTCCTAAAATGGCGTTGAGGATCAATTTTCAACCGATCTTCTTCTAGAGCGAATAGGAACGGGGTTATCGAAAAATTCGATAACCCCGTATTATTTTTTCAAAAGCTCAATGAATTTACTTCACTGCGTCTACAATTGCTTTGAAAGCTGCAGGCTCATTCATTGCTAAATCCGCCAAGACTTTACGATTGAGTTCGATGTCTTTTTGTTTTAGAAGGTGCATGAGGCGTGAATAACTCAGGCCGTGCTCGCGAGCACCTGCATTGATACGTTGAATCCAGAGAGAACGGAAGTTGCGTTTTTTGAGTTTACGACCAACATAAGCGTACTGCCATCCTTTTTCAACGGCATTTTTCGCTACTGTGTAAACTTTAGAACGGGCACCGAAATAACCACGAGCCTGTTTCAAAATTTTCTTCCTTCTTCTTCTTGATGCTACGGAATTTACTGAACGTGGCATAGTAAGTTTTTAGTTAAAAAGTGAATAATTTGTCAGCAGGGGGTGCAGGTGAGAAGTAGACCCACAGCTTTTCCTCGCTGCTTGACTGTCTTGGGTTGAATACTAAATAAAATTAGATGTTCAACATTTTCTTGATGCGCTTGGCGTCTCCATCCGCACAGATAGCAGCATGTCTCAAACGGAGCTTACGCTTTTTCGACTTTTTGGTCAAAATGTGGCGCAGGCCTGAGCGGCGGCGTTTGATTTTTCCACTACCTGTTACTTTGAAACGTTTCTTCGCACTAGAATGCGTTTTTACTTTAGGCATGTTGTAGTTTTTTTAACATGTTTATCTAAAAAATCACTTTCAAGGTTGCGTCCTTTAAAAGCGACTGCAAATATAAAATTTTTATTTGGAACCCAAAACTTGAAGCTTTAATTCTTAGAAATTATAGTTTCAGGAATGGTTTTGCTTTGATTGGCTTCAGCCTTATCATAGTTTGTTTGATTTTTGAAATTGGTCTGAATTTTAGGGCTACAGCTTTGTATTTTTCAATCTTACTGCAATCTTTTGCAGTCATTTATTATATAAACTCCTTTAAAAGAGTTTTGTAATATTTGAAAAATATATGCGCAAGAATGAAGAAGGCTGAAACCACTAAAGTGATCTCAGCCTAGTCACATTATCTTGTATTTTAGCATTATGCAGAAAAAGAGGTACCACAACCACAGGTATCCTCTGCATTGGGGTTATTGAAAGTAAATCCACGATTATTCAATCCATCTTGAAAATCAATTTCAATACCAATCAAGTAGATAGCATGTGCCTTGTTCATAAAGACTTTAATTCCATTAATTATAAACTCATCGTCCCCATCTTTTTTCTCATCAAAACCTAAGATATAAGAGAAACCTGCACAACCGCCTCCTTTCACTCCTACTCTTAATCCATTTTCCTGAACTACATTTTCTTTTTCCATAATTCGCTGAAGCTGTTTAACAGCCCCATCTGTAAGAACAATAGGTTGGTCTATTTGAATTTCCTTTTGCATTTTATATAAGATTTAGGTTTAAGCGCTTGAACAAATATTTCACAAATATAACAAGATTCATTCTAAATAACAGCCTGTAACCAAAAATAGTTTAGGTATTATAAAGAATTATAAAACCGTACATATTTTCGAAGCCTGAAGGCAACGGCTTGCGCAGGTCAGGAAATTAACCCCTTAAGGGGTTAATTTTCAATCAAATTACGCAAGCTGCATCCTTTAGGATT
>CAZOLU010000329.1:0-5011 GCA_964580485.1 uncultured Saprospiraceae bacterium
GCGGGATTTTGTGGATATTGCCAAGCGTCTTTCCGAAACGCTCTGATATACCATTGAGCCATTATCAGAGGCTGGGCTAAAAGCATCGTTTCCTCTCTCCGCTGAACGTATTTCAAAAAGTCTAGTGAGGGGCTTACAAGCCACTAACAGATGATAGATCAAGTTCAACATGGCGTTTGGTAACTTTTAGGCTAGCCTTTTCTTTTTCAACCAGTGCTTATACATACGTAGCAATCATTAGTAGAACTCGTTCAACAAGGCAATCACCTGAGTAATTTCTTCTTCGCTATGGCAAAATGAGACAGGCACACTCAACACCGTTTGGTGTATTTCCTCTGTAATGGGGAACGACTGATTTTTAAAGAGGTGCTGCAAGGCTTTTTGATGATGAGGAGGTACCGGATAATGAATTTCAGTTTTTACTCCTTTTTGCAATAAATATTCTCGCAAGCGATCTCTTTCTGCATGGCGAATGGGAAAGATATGAAACACATCATAATACGCTGGGTGTTGAGCTGGCAGCACATATTTTTCCGAATCTAAATGAGTGAAGTAAAGCGCTGCTAATTTCCGCTTGTGCGCATTGATGGCATCTAAATAGTTTAGTTTAATACGCAGAAACCCAGCTTGTAATTCGTCGAGCCGTGAGTTATACCCTATTTCCTCGTTAAAGTATTTCTTTTTAGAACCATAATTTCTTAGCAGCCGAATTTGCTCTTCAAAATTCGTATGGTTGGTGGTAATGGCTCCGGCATCTCCTAACGCTCCTAAGTTTTTGGTAGGATAGAAACTGAACGCATTTACATGCCCCCAACTTCCTGCCTTTCTGCCGTTTATGTGTGCTCCATGCGCCTGGGCGGCATCTTCCACCACCCACAGCGTATATTTTTGGGCAATTTCCAACACGGCATCCATAGGGGCTAACTTACCATATAGATGCACCGCCACAATAGCACGTGTTTTAGGAGTAATGGCACTTTCTACCGTATTGGGGTCTAGATTATAGGTAGCCATGTCAGGCTCAACCAATACCGGGGTAAGTCCTTGTTGTACAATGGCGATAATCGAAGCGATGTACGTATTCGCCGGGACAATCACCTCGCTTTGGGGTGGAAGCGCAAGAGCACGAAGCGCAATTGAGAGCGCATCTAGTCCACTTGCCACACCTACACAATGTTTAGTGCCGCAATATGCGGCAAACTCTTGCTCAAACGAAGCCACCTCTTCTCCCAACACATACCACCCCCCTTCTAACATTTTTTTGAACCGATCTTGATAAGCACCAAAAAAATGCTGGTTTACTCTCCGCAAGTCTTCGTAGGGGATAGTTTCATTCATAGGGTGTATAAATATAATCGTAAGGCTCTAACAAAACACTTCCCTGCTTTTAAGGCAACCTTTTTGTAAAAAACGTTGAACATTAAAGGGCATGTAGTTGGGTAAATAGATTGATGTAGGAGTTCGGAGCGTTTTAACACTCTCAAAATTTACTCATAAGAGCTTAATTCACTGATATGCTTTCTCCAAAATGCTCGATTACCAGTATAAATAGTATCTTCTCTATGCCAAGCATGTACCCCAAATGGCAATGCATTATTATTTAATTGATACATACATTCAGGGTGGTAATCAAAAGAGAAATTTAGCGCTTCTTGAGGCGTTGGTTTGGAAAGTCCGCACCCAAGCTTATCAAGTTCTATTGCCCAAAAAGCATCTTCATTTCTTTTGTAGCTATTTAAATAATTCTGAAAGCTGTTTTTTTCGGAATAAAATCTAGCTAAAAGTTTATCATAGTTACGAATTATATAAAAAAGTCCTTTGGAGTTCCTTTCTTCTTTAAAAAGTGAATACAAACTTTTTATTTTTGATTTCCTTAGTATTTTAATAAAGCTTTTAACTTTTCTCAAAGAGAAACCTCCATTGCCTACGTTTTCCAATAGATTGGTGTTTTGAGGGTCGGTAAAATTTGTAAACCACGGTGCTCCGATGTAATCATACCCTCTTTGACACCAATACAGTAGATCATCTCTAAAAACGTAGCAATCAGTTTGGTATATCAAAATATACTGATATCTAAGAAAGCTTTCATAGAAAGCCTTGGATTTCATTAGTTCATTGTAACCCGCAATATCTGAGAAGAAACGTTTATCGAAGTAAATAGCGTTATACTCACTTAAATTTAAGATTTTATGTTCAAGGTTTTTCAAAGAAAAACCATTAGGTACTACAAAGAAAATGGGATAGCGTCCTAATACATCTAAACATCTTTTTATCGAAAGTATTTCATACTCAGATATTGCATATTTATACAAAGGAATAACTATTGCTACAGTGTTACTTTCTGTACCCATAGATATTAAGTTGTAGATCCATTCCCAACATCGTTTGCCGATTAATATAGGGTTTTGTTCTCACAAAAGCTTCTTGAATATGATACCGAAAGCCTGCCGATTTGAATATCGAAAGTAATTCATCTAAAGTTTGAGGTTTACTCGAGTGAGAGTGATATTCAACAAATATATTTTCAACCCCATGCAAGTGGTCTGCACAGTCTTTCAGAACTTCGTCTTCAGCCCCCTCAATATCAATTTTCAAAAACTCTACACTATTGTTTGCTTGCAATATATCTTTGAGACGTACAGCCGCTACTTCTGCAATGTTATTTTCATCTTCAGGCATCGGTATTCTGCCCGAAAAACCTCCTTCTATGGCGAAAGGGATAGAATCATTATGCACCCATACGGCCTTTTGGTAAAGTTCAACGTTGGTGAAACATCCCTGATTTTGCAAGTTGTACTTGCACACCTCAAAAATGTTGGGATCAGCTTCAAATGCCATCACTTTTGCATCGGGGAATAGCTTCTTAAAGAATAAGACACTTAGCCCTATATTGGCACCACAGTCAATGATAAGAGGACTTTTCGTGTTTGAATTAAACTCATAAATCCTTTTTTTAAAAATCTCTCTCATACCACCTAAATAAGTGCTAGAGTCTACTATTTTAAAAGCGTTTCCAAATAGTATAGTATCTGTTGGCTGATAACGGGGTAAAGATTTAATCCTCTGATACTCGACCTGTTCTATAAAATCTATCAAATCCGATTGGTTTTCAGAGGGTTTCCTTTCACGGAGTGTTTTTAAAAATTTTATCATTTTTATTGTTTTATTCCAACCATATTTATACAACTTACTTTAAGGATACGGTCGTTTTTTAAAGACTCCACAACAATTCTATGGTCGACAGATTTCCCCAATAAAAGTTTTATTGCATTTTTTAGCCTATCTTTAAAAGTAATATTTGGAATTTGCCTAAAGTTTTTAAATGCAAAGTCGTTTGGATTTTCTTTAAGCATTTGCATATCATGTGGGATATGAGAAGATATCGTTCTATACTTCTCAGGAAATGTGAGTTGAGGGAATAAGTATTCCACTGCTTTGGGAGTGAAACGCCAATAGTCTGAAGGGTATCCATGAAATTCCCAGGTAAAAGGTACTGACAGAAACAAAACACCTCCTGTATCTAACAAGCGCTGTACATTTTGTGAGAACTTGTAGATATCATCCACATGCTCCAATACTGAACAGCAAATAATTGTCTTAAATGTCTTATTGTATAGCTTTTCTGATATGCTTTCAAAGTCTAACGTAAAGTCTATGGTCATATCAACATTTTCCCCATCGGTTAAGTCTACACCTAGATAGTCTAAACCTTCACAGAGGCTTCTATAATCCATAAAAGTATCCGCAGAATAGAATTTTGAACCAATCTCTAAAACCGGTCCTTGTATCATCTGCTTATTTTTTTTGACCCAAAATAATTGATTTAAGTCTCCCATATATTTTATTTCTAACGCCTTGTTTATTGTGTTTTATATTATAATAATTAGCAAATGCTTTTAACGCTTTCTGATTAAGGGAAGGAAGTTCTTTTTCCACATTTATGAATTCTTTATCAAACTCATTCAAGTTATAAGACGTTTTTGAGTCCCCACAATTTGTTCCACTTCCATCAAACCCGATGTTGTTAACTAATGAATATTTTGGGAAAAGACATAATCCTTTATGAAGATAAATGCTTGTATGCCATTTAACTGCCCATGTTTTTAAATCTCCATTACTATTTGCGATTAATTGCTTCATAAATTCATTGCCAAAGAATGAATTATAATCTTCCTCACTGTACCAAGTAGACGCCATTAACTGCCTGTATAACACATTTGGGCTGATTTCAAACTTCCTCCATTCTTTAGACCATGTTGCCCAACCCCAAGGAGACACATATTTCAAAAAATAAGTATCTGATTGACTTTTGAACTGAAGAGGAAAGGTATGAGCCGTAATATGCATCACTCTTTCCTCATCCTCATACACATTCAAGGCATCGTTCATGTATTTTAGAAATCCTCTCGAGGTTACAATATCATCTTCCAAAACAATGATTCTGCCATATTGATTGACTATTTCGGTAACACCTCCTACAATGTTCTCCGCTAAGCCGTAATTCTGCTCTCTTTCTACAATGTGGATTTCTTTGAATTTCCAAGGCTTTCGAATGAGTTGGCGTACTTCTTCAATTTTCTGCAACTGTTCTTCGGTAGCGCCTTCTTTAGCTCCATCTGCATAAACGTAGAGTACCGAGTCAGATGCTAATTCATTCTTTTCAAGGGCTTCCAACGTTTGCTGAGTATGCCATGGGCGGTTGAATGTGAATAAAACGATGGGAGCTAACATAATTACAGTTTCACAGCATCTACAATAAGCGAGGTATATTTCAGTGCGCCGTCTTGATTTCTGGCATCAAACCTTCGAGAGCGCCGAATATGCCCGCCCTCATCGGTCCAATCGGTGTAATGGAACTTGCCGTTTTCGTCCCAATATTCCAACAGCGTAACCGCAAAGCCAGCTTTTTCGAGCTTTTCTTTCATGGTTTTATAGGTATAGAGTATTTTGTGGTCGTCGGCACCAGCGCCATGACCGCCCTGGCAGCCTTCGCGCTGTTTGGCGCCAAGAA
>CAZOLU010000330.1:0-1440 GCA_964580485.1 uncultured Saprospiraceae bacterium
AGGGCAAAAGACTGGAATTTAACAAGTAGATAGAAATTTAAACATGCTCTAATACTCAAAATCAGCTGGATACTTGTTTTGAGCTATTTTTCATCATTAAAGTATATGGTGTAGTAGTGCATGCCTTTCTCCTCATCATAGCCTCGTTCTAATACACCATCCTCTACCACCGTTGAGGAGTGAATTTTGATTTCGACTTGGGTGTCCAACTGAATGACTTTGCGAAGTGTTCTTTCTTTTTTCTTAACTACTGGAGCTGAGATGAAAAACTGTTCCTCCTCAGGAAGTAGCCCCTGCTGAACCTTATACTCCTCTTTATACTGCAAAAATGATTCTTTTTTCTCCTCATTATCTTCAAAAACCTCATCGGCAAAGCCAGCAAAATCAAATTCTTCTTTAGAGTTGAAATAATCCAAAGATTTGTTTAAGAAATTGACTTGTTCTTGTTTCTCTTCGGTTTCATATTGTGTTTTACCAAACTGCTTGCAGAGGTTCATATAGGTTTTGGTGTAGAAATTATCATCATGCAATTGGGTAAGCATCAGAAAGTCATCCCGCCAGTATTTTGCATCACTACTTTTTAAATCAACACTTACTACTCGATAGCCTTCTGCTGCTTGTGTATTAAAAACTAAACAACCTTTATCTAATTTAGTTACATCGGTACCTTCTTCAAAGTACAACTCCCAGTTTTCCTCCTCATCTAAACGTAATTTTAAATAACGCTCTTTGGTTTCTGCTTTGAACACTCCCACCGCATTCACCAATTCATCATCAATCACAATATCTTCAAAATAAGCAACATAAAGCTCCCCGTCACTAATTTTACTATGATTAGAACAATCGTACAAATGCTGTAAAATATTAACAGACTGCTCATAGATGGTATCAGGCTCTGGATGTTCAAAAATGAAACTACAAAAATTATACACCTCATTCATCATCAGATCATTGGGGTGATTAAACTGATAAAATTCATCCAATTTAAAACTACCCAAAAAATAATCTAAGAGGGTTCTTTTCATCTCTTCATCATTAAGGGGAAGGAGCTTTTTCGATACTCTAATCCCCTCATCCCGGGATTTATTTCCTACTCGATGTAAGACTAGTCGTTTCAATTGTACTTCTGAAAAGATGATATTGGTTTCCATATTATTAAGGAGAATTTATAACTAATTTCTTAGGTACTGTAAAATAATTTTACTATTTTGGATATTATAGTTAGGGGACTTTTTAAAATTTGCATCCTAAGAATAACACCTACTAACAAAAGTAAATGATTTCCACTGAAGTTGCCACAAAAAATTGACAAAGCCCATAAAAAAGTCCCGCTCCCCAAAGGAAGCGAGACCCACACTATAAGAACACCCAATTAAAAACTTTATAATTTATACTCCAAAGAGTATGTTTTATTCTATTTATCTCGGTTCAAATACCGTA
>CAZOLU010000330.1:1450-5011 GCA_964580485.1 uncultured Saprospiraceae bacterium
CAACAGAGCAGATTTGGTATAGTTTATTTATGCTTTTTTTTATTTGACCCGCACTAGTATTACACCAAAAACTATACCTTTTATTTATCTAAGAGGATTTTAACATTTAAAGTCCTCTTTTTTTTGTGTTTAGCCTAAAAATTCGCATCTCCCACTCAATTTTCTTATCTTGTATCTAGTAATTTATAGGTAGGTAGCTTTGCTGTATAAGCTGTTCAAAAATCTTGCCTAAAGCGACTTTTTATCCATCTTTTTTATGTTAAAAAATATCAGGCGAATAGATTTTGCATATGGGGTATATTGCTGAAAAAACGGTTCAGGAAATCTTTGATACCGCCAAGGTAGAAGATGTGGTAGGTGATTTTGTACACCTCAAAAAACGGGGAGTCAATTACATAGGGCTTTGTCCTTTTCATAATGAAAAAACACCCTCATTTACCGTTTCTCCTGCCAAAGGAATTTACAAATGTTTTGGTTGTGGGGCAGGGGGGAATGCTGTGAATTTTATCATGGAGCATGAGCAAATGGCCTATCCTGAAGCACTACGCTATTTGGCTCAAAAGTACAATATCCATATTGAGGAGGAAGCTGTTTCTGAGGAATATATCGAGCAGCAACGGGTAGCCGATAGCCTGTATATCGTCAATGAATTTGCCGCAGCACATTTTACGCAGCAAATGTTTAATACTGATTATGGTAGAAATGTAGGGTTATCCTATTTTAAAGAGCGAGGCTTGCGAGAGGAAACGATCAAGCGTTTTGGTTTGGGTTTTGCCAATGGGCAACAAAGTGACCTGGTACAGGCGGCACTCAAGCAAGGCTATCAATTGGATCTACTCAAACAGGCTGGTTTGGCAACGAGTTTTGGAAAAGACTTTTTTCGCAATAGGGTGCAGTTTCCTATTCAGAACCTTTCAGGAAAAGTAGTGGGTTTTGGTGGTCGAATCTTGACCAATGAGAAAAAACAACCCAAATACCTCAATACTCCCGAATCGGAGATTTACCAAAAAAGTCGAATCCTCTATGGCATTTATCAGGCTAGAAAGAGTATTGTTCAGGAGAAACAGTGCTATATGGTGGAAGGCTATATGGATGTATTGGCTTTGAGTCAGGCTGGGATTGAAAATGTAGTGGCTTCTTCGGGAACTTCACTTACTGTTGGACAAATTCGACTGGTCAAGCGTTATACCCCCAATATGACGATTCTCTATGACGGGGATGCAGCAGGAATTAAGGCGGCGTTGAGGGGCTTAGATTTGGTGCTGGAGCAGGATATGAATGTGAAGGTGGTGCTGGTACCGGAGGGGGAAGATCCCGACTCTTACCTGCAGAAAGTGGGACTAACCGCCTTCAAGGCTTATATCGAGCAAGAAGCTAAGGACTTTATCCTGTTCAAAACCAATATGCTGCTGCGTGATGCAAAAGACGACCCTATTGCTCGAGCCGAACTACTCAAGGATATTGTAGCTACTATCGCTCGTATCCCTGATGCACTAAAGCGTGCTGTTTATGTGCGAGAGTGTTCAGAATTGCTGAAAGTAGATGAGCAAATCTTGCATGTGGAAATCAACAAACGTATCGCCTCCGCCCTCAAAAAAACTCAACAAAAAGCTAGTTCAAAAGAAGAGATGCCTCCTCCTGAAGAGTATGGCAGTACGGCATCGTCTAGCCCTGAAACTGTGGATCATAAGGTCGGTACTGGGCACGAATTTCTAGAAAGAGATATAGCACGCCTACTCATTCAATTTGGTGATCGAGCATTTCAGGAAGGAGAAACTGTAGCAGAGTTTATTTTAATTAACATGGGAAAGTTGATTAACGAATTTGAATCTGCACTTTATGCTAAAATCATAGAAATCTGTATTGATCGCATGGATCAGGGAGAGGCATTACACAGCAATTTTTTCGTTCAACATGAAGATCCCGAAGTTTCAAAATTTGCGATCAATGTTATTGCCAACCCTTATGAGTATTCCGATGGTTGGGAGGAGTTGAATGTCTATCTGAGTAGCCAGGAAATGCCTGAAAATAATCATGTCAAAGATGCGCAAAGTGCTATTCTACGCTTCAAACTCCGAAAGACCGAAAGCCTTATGGAGAAAAATCAGGCGGAAATCAAAAAGCTACAAGCAAAGCAAGAGGATGTTGAGTCATTGATGATGCACTTGAAAATACATCAGCGTTTAATGGAAATGCGTAAAGACCTGGCCGCCCAACTCAATACCGTAGTACTGCGCTAGTTTATCTGATTTTTTATGATACTATATTAGCAGTAGGGCTTTGATTTGGTTTTGTCCAACGCAAAGCAACTCTGATGGCTGTTGCTATGCTCATAATCAGTACCCATTCAACAAAAAAATGTTAGAGCAGTGAACTAAAATAGGGTAATCTTAGTTTAAAACCTAAGCAAAGCTTAGTTTATTTTAAAAAATAAGTATTATCTTTGCCTTGCTTATTTGACGATTCACTCACTAAAATAAAAGATATGAGCCAAACATTAGAAACTGCCAAAGGTAATCTCAATAACAGAGGTTTTTTAGATCTGGAAGTTGATCCTACCTTGGACTTATTTGAAGAGATTGAACGCCTAAAAAAGGAAAAAAATGCTATTTTATTAGCACACTATTATCAGGAAAGTGAAATTCAGGATATTGCCGACTATATAGGAGATAGTCTTGGATTGGCACAGCAAGCTGCGAGTACGGATGCCGATATTATCGTATTTGCTGGAGTGCATTTTATGGCAGAAACTGCCAAAATGCTCAACCCTAGCAAAAAAGTACTATTGCCCGACCTAAAGGCCGGTTGCTCGCTAGCCGAGTCTTGCCCGGCACCACTTTTTGCCAAATTCAAAGAAAAGCATCCCGATCATGTGGTGGTAAGCTATATCAATTGTACTGCTGACCTTAAAGTATTGACGGATATTTGCTGTACCTCTACCAATGCTAAAGTCATTATTGACAGTATTCCAGAGGATCAACCCATCATTTTTGCGCCAGACAAAAACTTAGGAGCCTACCTGCAAAAAACAACGGGACGGGAGATGATCTTGTGGAATGGGGCTTGTATGGTGCATGAAATTTTCTCTAAAGAGAAAATTGTAAAGCTCAAAGCACGTCACCCCAATGCCTTGTTAATTGCTCATCCTGAGTGTGAAGCGCACTTGTTGGAGATCGCAGACCATATTGGTTCCACTTCTTCTTTACTTCGCTTTACCAAAGAGCATGAAGCAACTAAATTTATTGTAGCTACCGAATCGGGAATTATTCATCAGATGCAAAAAGCCTCTCCACATAAAACCTTTCATCCGGCTCCCCCCAACAATACTTGTGCTTGTAATGAGTGTCCTCATATGCGTTTGAATACCTTAGAGAAGCTCTACCTGTGTATGAAGCATGAGTTGCCTGAAATTCACCTAGCGGCGGAAACTATTGAAAAAGGTCGGGTTTGCATTGACCGGATGTTGGAAATTTCTGCTAAAGCTGGACTTTAATGCAGCGTCCGCTAAGTTATTACACAGTGCTGTGCGAGGGGCTTCACCTCCTCGCAACTTGGCTTTTT
>CAZOLU010000331.1:0-5011 GCA_964580485.1 uncultured Saprospiraceae bacterium
CGAAAACCCTTGAAGGTTCCGAGGCCTTGGCGATCTACTACATTCTCAATAATTTCATGTAAGGCGAAAAGCGAGGAGAGGTAAGCTTCGAAGGGAAGCCCAAGACGATGTAACTCTTGGCTTAATTTCCTAAAGCGACGTACAAAATCATCGTCGAGGCGAGCTAATACTAAATCTGCCCATAAATCATCTTCGCAAGTTTCTAGTAAAGCTATAATTTCATCACTAAAAAGATTCTGCATATCTGGGTGATAAGACATCCAAGCATAGTATTCGTCCAATGCTCCCTCCTTCTGATCGAAAATCTGGTTTCCAATCTCCCTTACAAGCCTTAAATCATCATCCTCTACAAAAAATATTTCTCGATAACGTTCAGCGTAAAGTAGGCTTGAGTTAATCATTCTTAATGCTATTTAGTATTTTTTAATGCCATTGAGGGAATAATCAAATAGGTGAAATTGGGGGAAGGTTGATGAACTGCAATAAGATACAATTTATGTTTTAAATCGTAGTATACTTGAACAAAAAAATTAAGTTGTCATAAATGGCTAGGCTGTGCAACCATAACTTAGGCCTAGCGATTGATTGTAATAGTTTCGGTAGTTAATACATTTGACCATTGCTGGGCTCGATCTTTGATGCGGATATCAAAGCTAGTAGTTTCGTTATTTGCCTGACTGTTGAGTATAACAACGTTCTTGAGTACGATTTCTAGTTCACCTTGGATTATAAGGTTAGCCCCTTCAGGGGCTCGGGGAGAGAGGTGATAGCCAAATACTAGATTTTCAGGATCTCGATTATCAATCAATTCAATTACGGTAGAATCTGCATCTGCTATTCCTAAATCACCATCTCCATCTCTATACGAGATAGTAAAGACCAAAGAATCGACAAATTCCTGGACAGTACTGGTATTAACGGCTATTAACTCAATGCTTGGTGCATTGCTAATGCTTGTAGGTTCCTCTTTTTTACAAGCAGTGAAAAGCAGTCCTCCCAAAATTAGCACTAAAAACAACTGATGTATTTTCATAACAAACTACTGTAATATCATGGAAAAATAAAGGATAAGTGGCGCGGGGGCATCTTCTTTGGGAATTTCTGTGGGAAAGGGATGATCGCTATCCTTCACATAAGTTCGGCAATAGACAATATCGCCTGCCTGAAAGCCCAGACTGTTCATATTCACCGTAGCGGTTTGGGTATAAGGCAAGGGAAAGCCAATATTGATGGTACTAAAAGCATAGGTAGATGTTTGTGGAATAAAAGGCACTTGCATATTTACAGTTACAGCATTGGAAAAGTTATAGGGATTGGTCGAAAACTTCAACTCATTTACCGTTAGTACATTACCAAAAACCGTATCGCCAGCAGGCTGCTCTTCCAAATACCCAAACCAAAGTTCGAGGTCATCATTGACCGGTGCCATAAATGGCTGATAAGGAGAACTTCCTCGCTGATCGTCAATACGTGCTCCGCCTTGATTGGGCAAAAAGCAGAGCATTCCAAAGGGAGAGGGTTGCAAGCTGGTTTGTACGGGATCCACCCCAAAAATGTCCTTCGCTCCATTATCGATCCAGTTTCCGATCCGATCTACTACATCTTGAGCTAAAGGATTTCCACTAGAAGGCATGATTTCAAAATTAGGTGGGTTGTGTTCTGTAATGCGCTTCCAAAGCATTGATTCTTCCTTATTGCCTGGCATTACCCGATACTCTAGGGGATTGCTAACATAGTTCTTCGCAATACCATGCCGTACCAAACTATTGTAGGCACTTTCTACGGTTCTAAAGTCTGGCTCAAAACTCCCATCATGACAACCTGGCACATTACAGGACTTGCTAAAAATATGGTGATGCAGTCCTAAGAAGCTATTGGAATCCACCTCTACGGGTGGAACAGCAGTTTCTGGATAGCTTAGGGTATCAAAGGGATTGAACTCGGGTAAAGGGGGTTCTTTACTACAACTAGTAGGTAGACTAAAGTAAAAAAGCACAAGGCTACCAAACAGCAAAAGAAAAAGTAGTTTCCTCATAAGTTTATTTTTAATCAACTCCAGTTCAATTTATACAAAAGCCTGAGTAAGGGGAGTACCCTCAAGCATACCCGTAGGAATATCATTGTAAAAACCAAGTATATGTGCAATGGTAGGCACAATGTCGACAGCGGCTCCTACGGGGCTAGCTTGCGTGCCAATACTCTGGTTTTGTACGACCTTGTTATTAGGTCCAACAATGAGGCTAAAAATTCGCCGAGAGTTATCATCTCCTGTATGGTCAATGGCTCGTAGTCCGTTGGCATCTACAATATTGTTGGGGTCTAAATTACGCCCATGCTCTGGCATGCAAATCATGATGGTATCATTTGCCAAAACGGGGTCAGACTGGATTTTATCCCAAAGCCACCCTACCCCATAATCTGCAGCATGTAGTGCACCAATATGAGCCGAGTAGTCATTGTGGCAAACATCCGAATTAAAGGTGTTGATGACCATCAACTCGGGCTTGAAGGTTTCCATCACCTGCCAAGCCGCTGCAATATTGATGAGGTCGCCTGTAAGGAATGCGGGATTCCCCCCAGGTGTGGGTAATGGCAGGGTCCCATTGTTGACTTTATCAATCATATCTAAGATAAACTGACGAATGAGCTGGCGATCTGTATTACTGTTGTATATGCCTGGTAAATCAGCGGCAGACTTATCAAAATTGCTATTGAGGAAATTGCGAACCTGCTCAATTCTGGCCACATCATCAGGTTGGTAGTTCATAGCCTGACTAAAAGCCCCCAAGCCCAACTCTAGGATGGATTTTGGACGGAGGTAATTGGCCCCATAGGCGGGTCCATAGGCGGGATGTTGACTGTAATTGAGCGAGGGGTATGGTCCTAGCCCCTCAGAAAGCCACCAGGCATTCAAAGCAGTTTCGGAAGGGCTGTTGTGTTTGCGGTAGTACTCAAAGATCGTAGGGTGCTCAGGGTTGACATTGAGGTTAAGTCCAGTTTCTGTATAACGTCCAGTCATTGCTACGGTATGTCCGTTGTAGTGCCCTGTGGGGCCTTGCTCATAGCGCAGCTCTTTGAACAAAGTACCCTGTTGTTGTAAAGGGGTAGTCAGCAGTGGTGTCCAAGGGTTGTGTACCAACTGTGCACTAGGCTGTGCCCCCGTAAGCATATTGGGCATTACATTTCCTGTTGCAGAAAAACCATTTTGCGCCGAAACATAGAGTTGATCTACAGTTTCTTGGTTGCGCAGCCCTCCTGCAAAAAGTACAAACACCACATGATTCGCAATACGACTAGCCGTTGTGGCAAACAATCGCCCAGAAGGTAAAATGTATGGTGCCGCAATCATTCCTGCAGCGGTTAAGCCTGCTTGTTTTAGAAACTTTCTTCTCTTCATATTATTTCATATTTTCATGTGTCAGGGGGGCATCTGTCATATTTTCATCTGTCGGGGGCGCTTAGTAGAACTTATATTCATTACTCTCTGCAAAAGCGGTATAAATCAACTCAGGGCTAAAATCAGGATCTGACTCAATAACTTCTTTAAGATAACGTGCTTCGTAGGGAGTAGGCTTTCGCAAATAAAATCGGAGATAAGTATCTTCTACAAACTGCTCGATATTAGCACGCATATCTGCATTAGTAGGAATTTGAACTGCAGCGTTGTTGATATAGGCACTAATCACCAAATCATCTGCAATTTGCTTATCTCCTATGGCCAAACGCAACTCACTCAAATCATTAGACTCTTGTTGGGAGATGCTGCTTTGGAATAAGTTAGAATAAAGAATAGAGATAAACTGAGTAGAACTCTTTTGCTTATCTTTTTCTGCATTGGAACTATAAACCGCTTCTGAGCCCAAATCATAAATATAATCGTATTCCTTTTTGCATGCCATTAGGAGCAGCAGGAAGAAGGGGATCATCAAAAACTTGAGACGCTTCATAACAATAGTTTTTGTATCAGGTATCGGCTAAAAGCCAGCATATTCTTCAGAAATCGCTAAATTATGTTGTAGTGTTTTAATATCCATCAATCCATTTTCTAAATCTGCAGTGTTCCAGCCCATTTCTATGGAATTGGGTCGCCTTAGAAGCAGGTGGAGGTAAGTATCAATGACTAAACCTTCGTAAAAGCCAGTAGTTGAGGTGATAATATCCAAGAAGTCGCCTTTAGTACTGCCATCTCGCATAAAAATTCGAGCGGATTGCCCATCGTACATACGTTCTCCAGCCAATTCTTCTTCATCGGTGGGCAGTCGCTTGAGGAAATTTTCAAAACAGGCTATCACAAAGTTTTCACCCCCCATATTGATTTGGTCGTAGCCATAATTATTCGCCATCCGTCTTTTGTACTCATTGATGCTAATTTGATTGCTATGATACAACCAGCTAGCCTCTCGCAGTTCCGTAGCTTTGTAGATCTCGTAGCCCCAATATTGAGAAAGGGCAGAATCGCCATCTGCAACCGCCAGCGAACGAAAAAAGCTCAGTTCGTTGATCATATCAACGACGGCAAGCGAATCATAGAGGTCAGACAGTATTGGGGCGATATAGATATCGTCAAACTGGTCTTGATAAGCGGGCTCAGCCTGCAGGCTGAGGATAAAAGCCGAGCGGCTTGCCGAGTCTAGCCCCCCAGCTTTGAGCGTAGCCACCCAAGTATCTCGAGTAGTAAGGTCGGGCTCTTGCCCAGTAATGTCGATATAGGCCTTATTTACATAATTTTGGATCTGAATGGTCGTTACGCCCTCATAATATGGGGGGTTGTTGTCGGCAATAGTTACATATTCGGTCTTTTTACATCCCGTAAAGAGTAAAAGCAGACCCAAAATAGCAGAATATGGCCATCGTTTATTTGCTAAAATCATGGTTCTTGGTTTAGACTTTTGTTTCCTTTACTGACCTAGATTCCTTTATTCGGACTTGTCGAAATCGTTGTCAAGATCTGCAATTGATGTTATTTAAAAATAACAATTTCTACACCAAGCTTTTAGGATTCACTTAACAA
>CAZOLU010000332.1:0-3110 GCA_964580485.1 uncultured Saprospiraceae bacterium
CGCCCTGGCACCGTAATGGAATGGTACGAATATTGGAAAGAAAAACGTATGAATTGGCATCGCTCACTGATTGGAGATGCTGGAATGCAACGCTTTCACAACCATGAAAAACTAGCACATTATGCCAATGCTGCCGCAGATATCGAATTTAATTTCCCATTTGGCTTCCGGGAGCTGGAAGGAATCCACTCTCGTACCGATTTTGACCTCAAAGCACATCAAGAACTATCGGGTAAGAAGATTCAATACTACGATCCTGAACTTAAAGAAAGCTATGTGCCTTATGTGGTAGAAACTTCTATTGGTTGTGATCGAATGTTTTTGGCGGTGTTGAGTCATGCCTTACAAGAAGATGAAGTACCTGATGCAGATGGCCAAAGCTCTACTCGTACGGTGATGAAGATCCACCCCGCTCTTGCTCCTGTAAAATGTGCAGTATTGCCCTTGGTGAAAAATAAAGAGCAACTCACCGCTAAAGCTCGTGAGATCTTCGACCAGTTGAAATATTCTTTTGAATGCCAATACGATGAAAAGGATGCTATCGGCCGTCGCTATCGTCGTCAAGATGCAATCGGAACACCTTATTGTGTAACCATTGACTTTGAAACCTTGGATGATAATATGGTAACCATCCGAGAACGAGATAGTTTGACTCAAGAACGTGTACCTATCGAACAGGTGGAAGCTATCGTAAGTAAGCGTATCGATATGCGCAATTTATTGCAAGATTTGTAGCTTCCAAAGCTACCTTAGTTAAAGATAAATCAAGGCTTTAGGTAAAAAAAGCTTAAAATGCAAGGTCTAAACCAAAAAAGTGTTGTATCTTCGAGGGTCTATGTATTAGATTCATTAATTTCTTCTGTTTTAATGCTTTGGCGCAACACCTTTTTTCAAAAAAAAGCGTTTTAAACGTATAAAAACAGCAAATTTTGTATCCCTACTCTAAGAATATAACATCTAAACTATCAAAGTTGGGATCTTTCAATGCACTTAGATTAACAGAACTACAGAACCAAGTCTATAATCAATGATGATTATTATGAGAAAATCGATTTTTGTTGTACTACTAACAACTATATGTATTTTGGGGATGCAGCAAATCCAAGCTCAAAGTGCTCGCCACAACTGGGGCTTGGGAATTGCACCAGGCGCATACAGCTTTTATGCACTGGAAGGTACGAATATTTTTAATGGGGGCGTTTATGGCTCTGGGGTGGAACTGTCTTTGATGCGCTACTTGAACAAGTCCCTAGATATGGGCTTGGAAACAAGCTTTGCTCGCTTGGCTCACCCTGCGGATGATTCTAGTGCGGTGAATGCAAATCAAGGCAACTACGGTTATCGCCAAAACTTTCTTTCAGGGCATCTGGCTTTTCGCTTTCGATTCGATAATGGCTGGCTGATGGAAGAAAACTCTAATTTTGTGCCCTTCCTCAAAGCTGGCGTAGGGGGCGCATCCTATGGAGATTTCTCGCAATGGTCGATCTATGTGCCGGTTGGGCTTGGATTCCACGTGCATTTTCCAAATACTCCACTAACCCTTACCGCACAATCTAATTACAACCCTATGTTTTTGCTACCCGCAGGAACCGAACCAACTGGGTTTTTACACCACTCTATTGGATTAACGGTTCAATTGGGTAAACGCAATGAAAAGACTGACAATAGCGACTTTTTAGAGTTGGCACAAACTGATGGACCAAAAGCTCCAGATCGTGACTATGATGGGGTGCCAGATGAAGTAGATCAATGCCCAGATATTTATGGCTCACCCAAAACCATGGGCTGTCCCGATACTGATAAAGATGGAATTAAAGATACCGAAGATAAATGCCCAGAAGTAGCTGGATTTGCCAATCTACAAGGATGTATGGATTCGGATTATGATGGAGTAATTGACCCTGAGGATGATTGCCCAGATGTGTATGGTGAAAATGAATTTGGCTGTATGGGGACTGCTGGTGGTGATGATACCGATGGCGATGGTATTCCTAATGATGAAGATAACTGTCCTGACGAAGCTGGATTATTCACCGCTAATGGTTGCCCCGATGCTGATGGTGATGGTATTCAGGATGCTCTAGATATGTGCCCAGATTATTATGGTATTCAAGAGCATGCAGGATGCCCAATGCCTAAAGATCAATTGGATAGCCTAAAGGCTTTAGTTGAGCGAATGAAAGAAGAAGATAATTTTGCCAGCAAAGGCTATTCTGTATCTAACGGAGGAAAGGATATCAAAGATCAGTTTGGGAATAATCTAACCATTGACAAAGATGGAGATATCGCCGATAAGAATGGTACAAAAATTACCAACACAGGAGGCTACAAAATTGAAAATGGTGAAATCCGAGATGATGAAGGCAACACCATTACCGTAGGAACAGATGGCAACCTCTACAAAAACGGAGAACTCCTCGAAACCGAAGAAAATCTTTATGCATGGGCAGGTACCAATCCTGACCCCTCTGGTTTTGGCACTGGAATTCGTATCGGAAGCTATGTATCCGATTATCCAGGAGGTAGCAACTTAAATGGTTTTACAGAGCCTGTGCGAATGACTCCAGAGGAGGAGGAATATTGTCAGCGTTTAGAACTTAAAGAATTGCACACCGCAATCTACTTTGATTATGATGCAGCTACACCCAACTCTATTCGAGCACTCAACCGCATTATTGAAGCTATGCGTAAATGTGCTATCTTGGAGCTACAAGTTGCAGGTTATACCGATAGTGATGGCTCAGATATGTACAACTTAGAGCTTTCAGAGCGTCGAGCCAAAGCGGTCTTGCGTTATATTACTGGTGAAGGTATTAGCGATAAGCGATTAAAGTACAATGCTTATGGAGAAAAATATCCTGCTGCTCCGAATGTAGGGGTACAAAAAAGCAAAAATCGCCGGGCAGAGATCAAAGTTCAACGCGCATATTGATGCTAGCTGGTTTGATTTCTCAACTCCCCACAACTGAATAATTTAGTCATTGAAAAGGCAGAAGCATCATCCCCTGTGGTTCTTCTGCCTTTTGCCTTTGGTGGTATGACTCTTCGACTGATTGCAAGTATCGAGATCACCTTCTTTTTTAACCTACTCTTGTCCGTCTGTTGTGCTT
>CAZOLU010000332.1:3120-5000 GCA_964580485.1 uncultured Saprospiraceae bacterium
GTGGTTCTTCTGCCTTTTGCTTGCAAAAATCTGCCAAGCACAGATGTACGATCTGATACCAAGTTTTATAACGGCTTTTCTAATTACCTTCTTTGCTATTCCGTCTATTATTAAAATAGCAATAGAAAAGAATCTTTGTGATGAACCAGGGGAACGCCGGTCGCATACCCAGGCGATACCTACCCTAGGGGGGCTGGGCATTTTCGCAGGGCTAATTTTTGCTATTACCTTCTGGATACCTTTCGATACAAGTGAATATCCAAGTCATCGCTATATTCAATACATCCTCTGTGCTTACATTATTATTTTTCTTATTGGCGCAAAAGATGATATTATTCCTTTAACTCCTATTAAAAAGTTTGCGGGGCAGATTTTAGCTACCTTTATATTGGTATATAAAGCCAAAATTCAACTTACAAGTTTGTATGGAATCTTAGGAATTTATGCTATCCCCGAATGGGTGGGGGTTATTTTGACCATTATCACCATTATTATGATCATTAATGCCTTGAATCTTATTGATGGCATTAATGGTCTGGCTGGAACTATTGGGATTATTATCTCTGCTACACTTGGATATTGGTTTTATCAACATGGGCGTTTAGACCTAGCCATTTTGGCAGCTTCCACTATTGGTGCTTTAATGGCCTTTTTGTATTATAATATTACACCTGCTCGTATATTCATGGGAGATACGGGGTCTCTGCTGGTTGGCCTGACGGCTTCTATTCTGGCCATCTCATTTATTGAAGAGAATCGAGTCTATCACGAAGATTGGTATATTGGATCGGTGCCTGCGGTCGCCATAGCCATTTTAATCATTCCGATATTTGATACACTTCGAGTTTTTACCACTCGCATTTTAAGAAAAAAATCACCATTCCAACCCGATCGAACACATGTACATCACCTCCTATTAGACTTAGGCTTTTCACACATGCAGGCTACGGCAATACTAGCACTGGTCAATTTAGCGTTTATTGCATTAGCTTATAGTCTAAGCCAGATAGGAACCTTGGAAGTTGCACTTATTGTATTTGGCTTAGCCGCTTTATTGACAGGACTACTATTTGCCTTAGTCAGCAGAAAGAAGAAAAATACAAAGCAGTCATGAAAAAAAATCAAATCAACTTAGCCCTTTTATTGCTTACCCTGTTATGTTGTTTCAGTGCTTGCCAACCAGAGCGAACTCAGCAGTTTAGTGTAGATCAGTTGACAAACAATCCAAAGAATCAATTGGGATTACCTGTTGAGGAAAGTACGGATTGGTTGAGTCTGGCAGAGGAGTTGGAGACTGCAGATTCTAAGGAGGTCAAAAAAAGACTAGAGCGTAAAGGAATAGAGTTGGCAGAAACTTCCTATCTTTTTTATGCACTTGCCTTGAGTTATTTTAAAGAAGAAAAGTTTGATGAAGCACTCGCAGCTTTGAAAGTTGCCGCCGATCAGTATTACAACCCTCTTGCTATGGTTCGCTTGGCTTGGATTTATGCAGATACCAAAGCTGAAGTACAAAAGCGGTTTCCCAAAGCGGATTTAAGTAACTTTGAGCAAGATTATCAAAAGGTTTATGATTATGTTCATTATGGACTGAGTGCTGCTATTTTTATGATGGAGCGTTTTGATGACCGTTACTGTGTAGATGAGGTGAATCTTATTAGCCGACCGCTTACAGATCGGTTTATCGCAAAAGATAGCACGGTTATTGGCGACTTTGATACCCAAGCCGCTGCAGCGGCTCTAGAGCAAGCCCTTCCTCAGTTGCAAAAAGATTTTGAAGCCACGTATGGCCAAAAAAAGGCTTCATAGTATTTTCCAATTTCTCAGGACAGGGGAGAGCCTTCTTCCCCAACTTCAAAAACCCATATTTCAAAAACTAGTCA
>CAZOLU010000333.1:0-4994 GCA_964580485.1 uncultured Saprospiraceae bacterium
AAGCAAAAAGCTTGTTAAAATTTCTTAAAATACTTGATTTTTATAGAAAAATTTTATTTCATTCACCAAAATGGTAGGTATTTTGCATCTATTGATTTGAATAGGAGAAAATCAACTAAATTTGCGTCAATTTGACAAAACCCAAAACCCCTCAAAAATTCATCAGCAGTTATGATATACCATAATCTAAAAACCTTTTTTTCTTTTTCTTTTTTATTATTCAGCGTCTTATTTTCAGATATAGCTCTAGCTCAATCTGTTTCTACACAAGAGTATACCGATCATAAGCCTACATACCGAAAATGGCAGGATAGCTATATCTTAGATAAGATTGAGTATACCAAGACCAATACAATTTTTTACTTCCGCTTTGTTTGTCGTTCTGGGCAAGGCATTAGTGCTATTTTTTATCCTCCAGGCGGAGAATATCCTTGGTATTTACGGCACCGTAAATCTGGTAAATCCTACAATTTGCAAGCCATTAAAAATATTCGTAGAAATAGTGAACTGTTGGTACGTCGGCTAAAAAGAAGATCTGAATATCCTTCCCTTGACGGATTTGGCTATACCGTTTTTAGTTGTGAAGTACATTTTGAGCGTTTGCCTAATGATGTAAAAGAAGTGGATCTGATTGAGGGACGAGGAATGGAATTCAACCAAAACCATTTTAATTGCTTTGAGGTTCAACTCAAAACCTGGGATGATAAAAGTCTGGGAGACATCAAAGACAGTGAGGAAAATATTCGAAAATTTGAGCAAAAATTTGGGGTCAATACCAAACCTAATGTAAAACCCAAGCCTCGTATAGAGCCAAAAGTTGATCCTAAACCTAAGGAAGACCCAATTGCGAAAGTAGATCCTCCAAAAGAAGATCCCGAACCTAAGGTTGACCCTAAGCCGGAACCAAAAGTTGATCCAAAAACAGATCCGAATAATCCATATAAAATGCATCGGGTGAGTTCCAAAGAAGACATTGTTTGTGGAGAACAAATGGTATTAGACAACCTGCAATTCCACGACAATAGCACAGACTTTAAAGGGATGGTCAAGTGTAAGCAGGCGATGTATGCGGTTTTTGAGTACATGAAAGAGCATCCCAATGCCAAAGCTACCATCATTGGTCATACCGATATCTTTGGTCCCCTAGAACGAAATATGGAGCTATCTGAAAAACGAGCTTATAAAGTGCAGCGCTGGTTGTCGATGATGGGGATTGATCCTTTTAGAATTGATATTGAATTTTATGGGCCTAAAAAACCAATTGATCCTAAAGGAGATCCTATCAACCGCCGAGTAGAGGTCAAAATTACCTGTGATTAGAGTTCTAGCATCAGGTAGATCCAACGATAGATGATTAGACCCAACATAAGTCATCCCTTATCTTGAGCCTATAGAGCAGATTAAATATTGCATTTGCTTGGCATCTTGGGCTAGACCATCAGATACTAGACTAAGAGACCCAAAGACTAGATGATGTACGTCCTGTCTTTGGGTCTCTTAGTCTAGCGTCTAAAAGTCTCCACTACTCAGTTGATTTAAAGCTACTTAATTATGCTAGCAGCACTTTGGTAGATTTAAGGGATGACTCATATTGGGTCTTTTAATCTAGCGTCTAGGAGTCTTAAAATAATGACTCTTTCTTCTAAGAAGAAGCCTGTTTAAAGCTGCGCTTCGATCCGTTTTTTCAACAGAGGAAGCCCCGTGCTTTGCCACCAAGATAGCGAAACATAGCCCCCCGAAATACCGCCTTTAGGGTAACGTTCAATATAAATTTCCGTTTCCCCCTCTTCCAAGGCCTGCTGAGTGAGTTGATGAAAAAGCTCTAATAGCTGCTGGTAAAAATGTGCTGCAGGAATTTCCCAGGTGCGGGCTTCTGCTTCCAATTCCTCCCAAAGATAAGGATCTCCCCTTAGCCCCCAAGGCATAGGTTTAGGACAGAAAATTTTATCTAGATCCAACATTTAGTCTAATAGTTTATACAATAATGGACGACTAGGAGCAGCATCATTCTCAAAAGCAGCCACCCCCAATTGTAACCAATAGTAGCCATCCTCCACATTTTCAGGAACATAAATCAATTCACTAATGCTACAATGCTCCCTAGGATCTTCGGGGTAATTCCAAAAAATATGATGGGCCAGCAGCTCTCCCCCATCTTCTTCCCGATCTACCGAGGGCAGATCCACCAAAAGATGTTCTACCCCTGCGGCAACAATGAGGCGCATGGCCTCTGCCTCCAGATAAGGAGGATTGGTGTTGGAATATTGGAAGTTGAGCTTATCGCTAGCATTGGGCAAGCTGCGAATGATGAGCGCAGGAACCTCCCTGCGCCCCAACAAAACTTTTGAAAGCTGTTGGGCACTAATCAAGCGGTCGCCATTGCTATGTAATTCTGGTGCAATACTGACAAGCTGTGCAGGCATATTAAACTGCTTGAGGCAGATCCGCAGGCTGTGCTGCTCCTCAGCGATATGCCCCACACATTCCGTATGGGTTCCATGCCCATGAGGATTGAAATAAACATCTCGAAAATTCACAGCACCGCCCAAACGCACATCGCCCGTAAAATGCTCGGTCATGACCGCCTCAAAACGAGGAGCCCCACAATACCAAGCCCTTACATTAGAAGGTCCATCTCTCAAGGGTAAGGCAATATCTAAGGGCTGAGACAGATCTAATCGGTACAGTTCTCCTTCGTATTCAATGGTTGTTTTCATAAATAGTGCCGCTTGCTTATTGCTTTTTCTCTTTTACATTTCCTTTGATGAAAATGGTGGTTTTGCTAGGGTCGGTATTGGCAAAGATACTAACCGATTTGCTTTGCTGACCTCTTTTGCCACGAGAATTGAACACCACTTTAATTTCCCCTTCTTCGCCTACGCCAATTTCCCCCTTGGGCCATTCAGGTACTGTACAGCCACAGCTCCCCCGAGCATTTTCAATTTTCAAGGGATGCTTTCCTGTATTTTTAAACTTAAAAACGTGGGTGGCTTTATCTCCTTCGGTAAGCTCTCCAAAATTAAATTCAGTTTCCTCAAACTCAATAGTTGTAGCATTTTTGGCCACTTGGTTCACTTCTCCTGGGTTGGGAGTTGGGGGTTGAGGAGGATTGGCTTTAGCCATCAACAGCTGAACAGTCGCTTGCATCTGTTGGAACTCCGCCTGCATTTTCTTGAGTGCCGCTTGCTGCTGATCCAAACGATCCTTTAGCTTCTCATTTTCGGTTTTCAAGCTACTGTTTTGCTCTGCAAGTTCCACATTTTTACTTTCTACCGCTTCCAAACGTTTAGCTAATTGCTTTTTTGATTGAGCCGTAGCATTCCCAGCAACTAGAAGTACAGCCAGTGCTAAGATCCAAAATTTAGTGTGTTTCATAGAAAAATTTTTTATATCAATGGTTTAATGTTTAATTCAATACCCTAGCAACAAAAGGTTGTTCCTCTACTTTCAAAGGTGTAAGCACCTGGTCTGGACTTGCAGGAGCCTTGCCGGTGATCTCATCATAAGTCAACTTGCGCTCTACCGACTGCCATTTGCCCAAATGCGCACAAGTGCGCTCATAGACCGCTTTCATTTTCTTTTGATCTGCTGCGGTCATCTTCATAAAATTTGTGGTGTCACCGATAAAAGCAGAGCAAGGGACTAAAGTGTGTACCCATTGGTCCACAGGCACTTTTTTGTGATTATAAATATAACGCCAAACTGGGATATAACTATGTTTTCCCAAGGTCGTTTTATTAGAATTTGAGTTTTTTACCAATTCTATTTCAAACATCAAACCAATATCCGTATTAGGACGAAATTGATTGGAGATAAAATTACCCAAAGAATAAGCCGCCAACACCGTTCTAAACTGACTGCTATCAGCATTGTAAATCGTATCTGTTTTGATGGGTTGAATGACATGAGGATGTGCCCCTATCACAAGATCAACCCCATTCTGCCAGAGCCATTCTGTCAACTGACGTTGTGAGCGATGCTCATTGAGCTGATACTCTCCCCCCCAATGCATAAAGGCAATAACCATATCAACTCCAGCAGCCTTTGCCTGCTCAATATCTTTGCGCATCAACATGGTATCGATTTCATTGACAAAAGAGGGAGCTTGAGTGGGAATGCCATTCGTACCATAAGTATAATTGATTAGTGCAATGCGAAAATCAACTACATCCAGCTTTTTCTCAAAAATTAAAGGACAGGTTTTTGTACGTTCCACAGTATCCCTAAAGGTTCCCGTATACAGCATCCCTACACTATCCAATACATCTAAAGTATGCACCAAACCATATCGATCATTATCATTAGAATGATTGTTGGCCGTTACCATAAGATCAAAGCCCGCAGCCTTTAAATAGCCAGCCATCGCATCAGGCGTTCGGAAGCGAGGAAACCCACTATATAAATTTTTGTCATTCAAGGTCAATTCCAAATTCCCTATAGCAAAATCCGCCTCCTCCAAAATCGGACTGATATACCGGAAGCAAGGTTCATAGTCAAATTGACCACTTTTTTTGTCAAAAGCCGAACGAATTTGATCCCCATGCTGCATAATATCCCCCACAAACACCAATTTGAGTCGATGCGAACTATCGGGTTGCCGCAAGCTAATGCTATCTACGAGCACTTCACTTTCAGGAATTGAAGTCGTAGGTCTAGTCCGCTCCTCATCAGGCAAAGTAGCTTCACAGCCCAAAATCAATAAAACCAGTGCAAAAACTGGGTATTTTAATAGTTTTTTTCTCATTCGTTTTGGTATTTATAGCCAGATCAAGCGCACAAAAATAGAGAATTGTTGAGAGATTCTAAGAAACTTGTCCAAAAACATTGTGAAAGTTCCACCCATCACAGATATTCCAAGATCCATATCCATTTGTGAAGCATCTCACCAATAAAGTTGAGAATATTTTCTAACTTCGTAGCATCTAAGAGCATGTTTAAGTTTCTATCTACTTGTTAAATTCCAGTCTTTTGCCCTGATATGGCGGCTTTTTTCG
>CAZOLU010000334.1:0-1774 GCA_964580485.1 uncultured Saprospiraceae bacterium
GGTGCCAGTTCTAACCTATATTTTTCGGGTACAGCCAATCATGTAAATGTACCTGCCATTAGCCCAGCGGTAGGCAACAGCAATTTTACAGTAGAATGCTGGGCCAAGTTTGACAATTTTAGCGATTTTGGAGGAGTACTTGGCAATTTTATTACCACTTCGGGTGGATGGGCAATTATCTCTCAAAACAACTCAGTAGTATCTTTTTTTATCGGCAACAACTCTGCACCAGGGGGGTATGATGCCGTCTTTTCACCTACCCTTAGTACGGGGCGTTGGTATCATATTGCGGCTGTGAAAAATGGTACAACCATGAGTTTGTACATTGATGGCGAACTTGTGGGGTCGACTTTTTCTAATAGAACAATTCCTAACAATACGCTAATCATAGGCCGGCGTTATGTTGATAATACGGGGGCATGGTATCACCAAGGAAATATTGATGAAGTACGTATTTGGAATCAGGCACTAACCCAAATAGAGCTACGCAACTGGATGTGTAAAAAGGCCAATGCAAGTCATCCCGCTTTTGGCAATTTAGTAGCTCATTACAATTTTGATGAAGCTAGTGGCACTGTTCTCAACGACTTGAGCCCCAATAACAACGATGGCACTTTGATCAATAGCCCAACTTGGCAAACCTCGAGCGCACCCATTGGTGATGAAAATGCCTATATTACTACCGCAAGTGCAGGTGCAACATTCAATTTGGCACACCCAAATGGGGATGACCTAACCGTAAATGTAACGGCGGGTACAGCAGATGCCGTATATATTTATCGGGTCGATGAACAACCCAACAATACAACAGCACCAGGGGGACTCAATCAACTCTCTGAAAACAACTATTGGGGAGTCAAAGCTTTTGGAAGCAGCGGACTCGTATATGAGGTAGTCTATGATTATGATGGACACCCTGGGATCTATGATGAAAACAACCTAAGACTCTGCTCCCGCACCGACAACACAGCAGCTGCTTGGACATTAGAGGCTGCTACACTCAACACGACCCCCAATACCTTGACCTTAGGGGGGCAGACAGGCACTGAATTTATATTGGGGAGTACCAATACGAACCCATTGGGTATAGATGATCTGGCTATTACTGAATTTGTATCTAATGTAAATGGGAACGAATCTACTGATGAATGGGTCGAGTTGTATAACTTTGGGATTCATCCAATTGATCTTCAAAACTGGAGACTTCAAGACGAAGATGGAGAAGATAACCTTATTACAGCTTCCTCTTATGTGCTTGCTCCAGGCGAATACGTCATTCTTGCCAAAAACAAAGCAGCCTTTGAGGCACAATGGTTACGGGGTTGCTCCAATCCAGCCGTTCTAGAGGTGGCAGGACTTACCCTGGGGAATAGTGACGATGAAATTATTTTGGTCAATCAAGCTGGACAAGTTGTTTGGTCGTTGGCTTATGCCAATGATGAAACCGAAGGGCACGCTACTTATTATAACGATGCACCTACATACGACAACCGTGTATGGGGCAGCAAAGCCAGTCCAGGTATCAACCGTTCAGGAGTCGACCCCACAACAGGCACCTCAGGCTACGAGGATAATGCGGCTACTGCCGACCCTTTAGCTTATAGTTCGACTACTGGCGACATAGGTAGCCCATTTGATAACAGCCTAGCATCACCAAGCCTAGATCGTGGCAATGTCTTAGATTTTGATGGAGTCAATGACTTTGTAAATGTGCCACATAATCCAGCCTTCAATTTACCTGGAAGCAGTGACTTTAGCTTCGAAGCTTGGGTAT
>CAZOLU010000334.1:1874-4954 GCA_964580485.1 uncultured Saprospiraceae bacterium
TCAACGGTGTAGAAGATGGCGTACGAACCTATACCATTAGCCCTTCTAGCCATGGCGATAATCAACCCCTATTCATTGGTAAACAAGGTTGGGGGTGCGACTGCAACTTTTTTGATGGACAAATAGATGAATTACGGATTTGGAATACGGCTCGAACTGCTGACGAAATTCGGGAGCATATGCACTTGACCTCAACAGGCTGTGAAACAGGGTTACTTTCATACTATCAGTTTAACGAAACGCCAGGCAGTACCTTGCTCACTGATCGTGCCAACAATAATGATGGTACATTGACTAATATGAATGTTGTTGCTGCATGGAACAATAGTGTGGTAAACGTAGGGCTTGATACGGCTCAAACATCCAATAGTCAAACGATTAGTAGTGTTCCAGTTGGTGCAAGTACCCAAAATTTTGCCTCTGCCAATTTGAGTATCGAATTTACAGCCCATTCAACCAATGAGGACTTTACCGTTACTTACCAAGCTTTTGCCCCCAACAGTACAGCGGGAGCAAGTGGAGCCAATATCATTCAAAACCCAATGTGGACCATCAACAAATCTACAGCTACAAGCACACAAACGATGAACTTAGGCTTTAACTTAGGCGCAGGAAGTATTAGTGCTACAAGAGCTTGTGAATTTAGATTATATCATCGCCCAATGTACAGTGGAGGTACTTGGAGTTTATTGGCAACAAAAGCATCCGCTGTCAATGCCAATACCGTACGCTTCGATAACATCAATGTCACAGGACAGTTTATGGTTGTCGAAGATCCCGCAGCTGCTTCGACAGTAAGCGATGTACGAGGAAATATGTATAGCTTTGATGGAGTCAATGACTTTATCAGTGTACCACACGACCCCGTATTCAATATGCCTGGAAGTAGTGACTTTAGCTTTGAGGCTTGGGTGTACCCAACGGCTAACTTGTCCGAAACCATCCTATCCAAAGGTCATGGTGGAGGTGGTTCGAACCCCGATGTATATATTTTCCAAATAAGTAATCGTCGCATAGCCTTAGAGTTGTCAGATGGGAGTGCACACCAATGGAGAGTAAGCAACACGCAAATGACACTAAATGAGTGGCATCATGTTGCTGCAGTTTATAACAGCATAAGCAATACCGTTACGTTTTACCTAGATGGGGTGGAGGATGGAGTCTTGGCCTACAGCATTACGCCTTCAAGCCATGGAGATAATCAACCCCTATTTATTGCTAAGCAAGGTTGGGGATGCTGCGGAGGCAGTGGAGGCAACTTCTTCGATGGAAAAATGGATGAAGTTCGTATCTGGAATACCACCCGTACTCAAGCGGAAATTAGAGAAAATCGACATCTGCGCCTTGAGGGTTGTGAAAATGGACTCATTGCCTACTATCAGTTTGATAATGATCTGACTCCCGGTACAGTTGCTGGGGTGATCGATGCCTTAGGTAACCACAACGCTACGACTCAGAATATGGCTGTGAGCAACCTTTTAGCTTCAGAAGTACCTATAGCTGCTGGCTTGGTTGATCGCCTTAATGTAACTGGAACAGGGGTGGTCAACTTTCCTAATACGGGGCTAAGTATTGACTTCTCAACAAGCCCAAATGGGGAAGTAGTGGTAAGCCGTTTAACAACTGAAAGACCCTACAATTGGGGAACTATTGGGCAGGATGTAGATGATGAGTATTTTGTGGTGAATAATTATGGTGCGAATGTCAACCCAAACGTAAGTAGTATGACATTAAATAATATAGAAACTATTGATCCTGTTGATGCTGCATCTCCTAATTTATTCCGTTTGTATCAAAGACCCTCCAACGACTATCTACCTTGGCCTGCTGCTATTGCCACTGCTAGTAGTGCTACGCCTTCTCCTGCTGCTTCGTTGACGTTTACCGGCACTCCTTTACTGACTGGATTTAGTCAATTTGTAGTGGCTACGGATATTGCTAATCCTTCAGATTTACCTGTGGAATGGCTCAACTTTTCAGCGAATCGGCTCCATCCTACTCAGGTAGCTCTGAATTGGAGTACTGCTACAGAACTGAATAACAAAGGTTTTTGGATAGAGCGAATGCTAGGAAATGAAACAGACTTTAGTCCAATAGGCTTTGTAGAAGGGGTTGGGGAAAGTACCCAAATACAACAGTATGAATTTTTAGATGAGCAAGCTTCCGCCGCACTAAGTTATTATCGACTCAAACAGGAGGATTTTGATGGAACTTCTAGCTATTCTGAGGTGCGTGCAGTTTCTGGAACAAGTGAGTCGCAGACCATATCCGTATTCCCAAATCCTGCCAAGTCAGCAATCTTTATTCAATTTGGAGATCAGACAGTTACTAAGAAAGCTCATATCCAACTATGCGATGTTTTGGGACACCAACTTTATGCACAACATACCGTATTGGAAGGAACAGAAACTTTGACACTGCCGCGTTCTTCACGTTGGTCTTCAGGAATGTATATTTTGACGATTCAAATAGATGATGCAGTAGTATTTCGACAAAAGCTTATTTTGGAATAATTTAGGAATATTTTGAATCCTGACTCGCTGAAAAGCTGATTTCGACTCTTCGTCAAATACTTAATACCAAGAGCTGCTTCTCTCTAGAGGGGCGGCTCTTTTGCTAATTAGCAAATGCCTCTAAAACCCCAAATACCCTCTAAACATTGGCAACAATTGCAGATAATCCTGATGAATCAAGTCTTTTACCTCCTCTACGGAACATTGGTCATCAATATTCAGAAAACGAGCATAATCCAACTCATACTCCAATTGACCCTCTTTAACAATCGCCAACATTCTAGAAACACTAATTTCTGACCCCATATAAGGCACATAACCTTTTTCATACTCATATTCCAGTCGGATAGGTCCAATATGGTAATGTAGCTGAAAATCTTGGTTGTTGGGATTGGGGAGTTGTTGGGGGGCGATCTTTTGTAGAGCTTCCTGCCAACTCATCTCCAACTGACTCATCATCAGACAGAGCGCAATATAGTTGTTCTCGGCCTGCCCCGATTCCATCAAGTTTTGAATTTTATACTCTATTTCAGCGGTTATACCAAGGAACAGAAATTGATTTTGTCG
>CAZOLU010000335.1:0-1163 GCA_964580485.1 uncultured Saprospiraceae bacterium
CCCACCTCTAGAGGTAACCGTATTGTTATTTTGAGTAGGTCCTGAAATGACCTCTACCTTCACTTTAGGGTCTGATCCTTGCTTTAGTAAATCAATTTTTTGAGCTGCTGCACGAGACAGAGAGATGATTTTCCCTTTGATGTAAGGCCCACGGTCATTGATTTTTACCGTAACCGATTTATTATTGCCCAAATGTGTTATTTTTACCATAGTACCACAGGGCAAGGTTTTGTGGGCAGCAGTCATCAAGGCTTTATCATACTTTTCTCCACTACAAGCTGTTTTCCGACCATGAAAGCTGTCATCATAAACAGTCGCTAAACCAATTTCTGCAGGAGGTGGTGTAAAGGCCATCAAGCTAGCCGTACACAGAATCGTTAAAACAAGCAAAATACGCATCATAATTGTGTTATGAGTTTAAAGAAAAATAACAACGGTTGCTTTATCCAACAGCTGTAGCAATTTCAAATATACCTAATATAAAAGATACTACAAAGTTGGAACTAAGGATTCTTGAAAAAAATATGAAAAATTATAATTGTTCTGCAATTTTTGTCAAGGCTTGATATACTTCCTGTGTTGGAAGTCCTACCACATTAAAATAAGAACCATCAATTTTTTTGATTTTATTTAGGCCAATCCACTCTTGAATAGCATAAGCTCCGGCCTTGTCAAAAGGTTGGTATTGCTGGATATAATAGCTGATTTCAGCATCACTCAACTCCATAAAATGTACATCGGTGCTATTGTAAAAACAGTGCATCCCTTTTTGATGCAAAAGACAAACACCTGTAATCACTTGGTGTACCTTACCCGATAATGCCCTTAGAAAACGATGAGCTTCTTGAGCATTTTGTGGTTTGTTGAAGATTTGATCTTCTAACACTACGGTGGTATCTGATGCCAAAATCACCTGATGGGGGGCTTGAAGCTTAGGTTGCACTGCCTTTGCTTTTTGCTGAGCAAGATGGCTAGCTACTTCTCCAACGGGCATTTGCGCTGGGAAGCACTCCTCAATATCTTGATGAACAATTTGATATTTTAATCCCATATCTTTAAGGAGTTGCTGCCTCCTAGGAGATTTAGAGGCTAAGAGGATTTCTAGTTTTTGGATGGCAAGCATATATATATAAACTTTAAGTATCAATAAACGTTGCTTTTCT
>CAZOLU010000335.1:1173-3417 GCA_964580485.1 uncultured Saprospiraceae bacterium
GCTGAAAATAATGAAAATATGCGTATCTTGTTAAAAACTTTTGTAGAACAAACTCCGGAAAAGGTGTTTGAGGGTTTTGATCAATCTTTATTTTTAAAACTCAAACCTCCTGGGGTAGCCTTAAAGTTATTGCGTTTTGATGGCAGTGAGCAAGGGGATATTGTGGAAATGCAATTACACTTTGGCCTGTTCAAGCAAAAGTGGACCAGTACAATTACAGATTCGGGCAAGTCGGCAGAAGAAATCTATTTTGTAGATGAGGCTAGTGGAAAAGACCTCCCCTTTTTTTTAACAAAATGGAAGCATCGGCATCGGCTGATCCGAGAGGGGTCGGGCACACTTATTGTAGATGAGATCGACTATAAAGCCCCCTTTGGATTGAACCTACTGCTTTATCCTGCATTGTGGATGCAGTTTGCTTATAGAAAACCAATTTATCGACGAGAATTTAGAAAACAGGAGCCTAAGCGTCAGTAGGCTCTAAAAACAAAGGCACTTTGAAACGTTCTATTTTAGCAATCATTATTATTGCCGTAGTATTGTTGATCGATCAATGGTCGAAGATCTGGGTTAAGCTCAATATGCGAATTGGCGAGAGCTTCAATATGTTTGGAGAAGGGCAAGATTGGGCCGAGATTTATTTTGTAGAAAACCCTGGAATGGCCTTTGGCCTAGATTGGGGAGGGGCGAAGATCGTTTTGAGCATTTTCAGAATGCTGGCTATCTTCTTTATTATTTTTTATCTAAGCAAGCTCATTCGAAAACAGCGCTCTTGGTCGTCTATTGTAGCGATTTCACTGATTTTGGCGGGTGCTACGGGCAACTTGATTGATAATATGTTTTATGGGCTAATGTTTTCGGCCAGTGATTATCATCATGTAGCTACGTTGACTAATTTTGGACAGGGCTATGCGAGCTTTATGATGGGTGATGTAGTGGATATGCTTCATTTCCCCATGATCGAAACGACCTTACCTGCTTTTATGGGGGGAGGGCATTTTACCTTTTTTGCACCAATTTTTAATGTGGCAGACTCTGCTGTGTTTTGTGGGGTGCTTACGGTGATTATCTTTTACAAACAGTTTTCTGCCGATTTTGCATTGGGGAAGAAAAAAAAGG
Source organism: uncultured Saprospiraceae bacterium (assembly GCA_964580485.1). Taxonomy (GTDB): domain Bacteria; phylum Bacteroidota; class Bacteroidia; order Chitinophagales; family Saprospiraceae; genus Saprospira. Next base: position 2,293 of record CAZOLU010000335.1, read on the forward strand.
AGCCTACTCCTGAAGTTCCTACGGAAAATGAAGCACCAGAAATTGATATTCAGGACGAAATCATTTAAACCGTACTCCAAGCATTAACTTCCTCTAAAACTAAGCTCAAAAATTTAAAGTTTGAAACGATTACATCTTGCTATTGGCTTAATTCTTTTCGTCTTAATCATTGACCAAAGTCTGAAAATTTGGGTAAAGCTTAATATGGAGATGGGGGAGAGCTTCAATGTTTTTGGGGAAAATCAACATTGGTTTCAGATTTTTTTTACAGAAAACCCTGGAATGGCCTTCGGTTTTGAGTTGGGGGGGGATTATGGAAAGCTAGCACTCAGTGTGTTCCGACTGTTAGCAGTTGGATTTATTACTCATTATCTATATATACTGGTTCGTTATAAAAAAGCTTATGGCTTAATTGCCAGTATCGCTCTGATTTGGGCAGGAGCTGTTGGAAATATTCTAGACAGTGCTTTTTACGGTCTATTATTTACCAATAGTCATCATGCTGGAGGAGTCGCCACCTGGGCGAGTTCTGGTGATGGCTATGCTACGTTCCTGCATGGTAGCGTTGTCGATATGTTTTATTTCCCCTTAGTAGAAGGGCATTATCCCGAGTGGGTTCCTTGGGTAGGAGGCAAGCATTTTCAGTTTTTTCAACCCATTTTTAATGTCGCTGATGTATCTATTAGTACAGGGGTGTTGCTGATTCTCGTATTTTACCAACGCTTCTTTAATGATTTGGCTCAACTCCGAAAATTAAAAACCACTTCATCTACCAAAGAAGCCACAGCAGTAGCGCATCCCAAAACAACTGATGAAGAAAAAGAACGATCAGAGCAAAAACTTGAGGGAACCCAAAATGCTGTAGCTACTACTAATGAGCAAATAACTGTATCTGCGCAGACCGAGGAAGGTTTGGAGATTCCCTTAGAGGATATAGATATAGATGCCGATTTTATAAACCCAGATCCTAAAGACTCATAAAAAACGCTGAATATCTACCTCCTTTTCCAATTCAACTCCTTGCTCCAAATGCTCTACCAAATGCCAAGCAAAGTAGGGACCAAGATAACTCCCTTTAGCACCTAAGCCATTGAAAATATACAGTGGAGAAAATTTAGGATGTTG
>CAZOLU010000335.1:3427-4572 GCA_964580485.1 uncultured Saprospiraceae bacterium
AGGGACGACGGTCTTTCACCGTTGGGCGAACTGCAGCTATATGATCCTCTATACTAAACTCTAATTTCAAAATGCGTTTGAGTTGACTAATTAAATTCCATCGTTCTGTTTCGCTAGGATTTTCCTCCTTATAATTGCGATTATAAGAACTCCCCGCCCAATACAAACCCTCCTCCAAGGGCACAATAAAAATCCCATCTTTCACCATTTTATCTTTAAAAGGATAGTTGGGAATGCGGATGAGCAGTACTTCACCCTTTGCAAGGTTAAAGGGGAGGTAATTAAAATAGGGGTTGTGAATTGCCTGAGGCCCTTCGCAAAAGATGATGCGCTTGGCTTTTAAATTCTGATAATGCACATAATCAGCGCCTATTGTTAAAGCTTGATAATCAAAAGCGGCATTTCGGTACTCTACTCGCTCTTGCAGGTAAGTTCGCCAATGTTGAATCAACTTTTTCATCTCCAATCGTCCAGCTTTTTGGTATTCTACTCCGCCTTGTAGTGGGCCAAAAATCTGCTCATAAGCTGCTTGGTTAAACTCTTGGGCGACATAGGGTATGATATCCGACTCAGAAGAGCGAGCCATCCAGTTGTTTTCGGTTTCGGGTAGGCGAAAGAGCATGCTCACATTTTTCTTTTTGAAAAAAGTTGCACCTAGCTGTTGCTCTAACTCGGTATAGACCTCTTTGGCAAAAGGCAGAAGCTCATCCATGCGCCAGCTTTTTACAAAGCGCCGACCTGTGATAGGATTGACGATGCCTGCGGCTACTGCAGAGGAGGCTTTGTGGTGGTTTTGGTCGATTAGGGCTAGGCGAGCGCCGACCTTGAGGAGGCGATGCGATAATAAGGAACCCGCCAAACCCTGACCAACAATAATATAATCGAGCATGCGCTGCTTTTTAGATGATGCTGGAAATATTTTGCAACAATAATAAAATGGTTCTCATACTTAATGCAACACTGTAGGTGAGTAGAATGGTTTGGAAATGCCGGAAAAAAATTTCGAGTGGGCATTATCGCCAGGAATCCATAAAATCAACATGGCCATCAATCCAAAAATAAAAGTATAGGAGGCAAAATTGACAAATTCCTTGCCCAGGGTGGTGGGTGATGCCGGTTGTCCATGGGTCCGGGACATCATGGGA
>CAZOLU010000335.1:4582-4891 GCA_964580485.1 uncultured Saprospiraceae bacterium
CCGCCGTGAAAACATTCCCCAAACGGGTATTGATAGGGTTGAATTCTTCTTCTTCTGAGACCTCCCCAATATACCAATGTGATAAGTTTACAATCAGATTACCAAACAGGTAGATCAAGCAGATCATAAAGGGTAACCACAAAAGCTGGTATTCACCTAACATGAGTTGGTAAGCATTCAGATTTTGCCAAAAAAACAGCCAAAAGCCAATAGCTAACAGGTATAATAAAGATTATGTAAGTATTTTTTGTATAGCAGGAAATTAGAATTTTTTAGAGCTAAGAACGGGTTTGCATTGTGCCAGTGGCA
>CAZOLU010000336.1:0-2391 GCA_964580485.1 uncultured Saprospiraceae bacterium
GGAAGATATAAGCCTTCATACTTTGGAGTCGCCTCTGGCCACAGATTTAGTTGAACATAATAGAAGTCAATTAGAGAAAATTTACGGAAAAGAAAATGCTGTTGCGAGAACAAAGAGAGCATTAGACGTTATTTTTTCAAAAAGTAAATAATGTTAAGAATTTTTTTACTAACTAGAATATGACACAAAAACAGTCACTTGTCTCCATCGTCATGCCGGCATACAATGCCGCCGCTTATATTCGTCAAGCCATTGATAGTATCATCAATCAAACCTATTCCAATTGGGAATTGCTCATTGCCGATGATGCTTCGAATGATGAGACCAAAGCAATTATAGATAGTTACACAGATCCTCGGATTAAAACCTATCATAACACAGTTAATAAAGGCTATCAAAGCACTTGTAACAAGTTATTTGCACTTGCAAAAGGAGATTTTATTACTTTTCAGGACTCAGACGATTATTCAGTTGAAAACAGAATTGAATTGTTAATAAATGCATTTGTCCAGAATCCAAAATTAGGGATGGTAGGTTCAGCTTATGAAGTTGTTAGCGATCAAGGGGAGTTCATTCAAACTATAGAAAAACCTTGCACACATACCGAAATTCGTGCAGTTATACAACAAACGAGCCCCTTTTGTGGGGCGACTCTGATGGTAACCCGTGCTGTTTATGAAGAGATTGGCTTATATCGCCCTTTTTTTGAAGGGCGTTCCCATCAGGATTATGACTGGGCCTATCGAGTAGCTGACAAGTATGAAACGATGAATCTCAAAGATGTACTTTATTATTATCGTCAAAGTCCTGAAGGAAACTCCAAAATTGTTTCCTTGAAACGTTATACCGGTTTTGAATTGGCAAAATATTTAGGCCGCCAAAGGGCGGAAACAGGCAAGGACGATTTAATGCGGGGCGAACCACAAAAAGTAGAAACATATATTGAAGAATATATTGTTGCTCCCTTCAAAAATGATCCATCGTTAATTTATAGAATATATGCTACAAAATATATGTACAACCGACTGTACAAAAAAGCAAAACAAGTTGCCTGGCAAGCATTTTTAAAGCGACCATTTCATTTTATAAATTTTCGAACCTGGTTCTATTGTTGGCGGCATTCTTTGGGCAAATAAAAAATGAGAGGAGACCAATCAGTGGTTTTTATTCTGTAGATTAAATCCTATCTTTGGCCTATTCAAACCCATTTATGCAGTGGGGACTTTTTGAAAATTATAGCTATCATATATGTGTGGAATTGCGGGTATTATTCAATTTGGAGGTGCATTACCACTAGCCCCCCAACAACTCAATGCTTTTTCAGAGCCTTTAAAATTCAGGGGCCCTGATGCTTCCGGTGTTTTTAGTCAGACCGTACAGGGAGTAGGAGTTCAATTTTGTCATCGACGGTTGAGTATTATTGATCTTTCTGAGAGTGGTAATCAGCCAATGCAGAGTAGTAGTGGACAATCTATTATTATCTTTAATGGTGAAATCTACAATTACAAACTACTACGCCAGGAATTACAACAAGCAGGCTATGCTTTTCATACTCAATCAGACACAGAAGTTCTACTCAATGGTTTTGAATTGTGGGGAATAGAGACTTTGCTGGAAAAAATAGATGGCATGTTTGCCTTTGGGTTGTATAGTCTTAAGGATCAGGAGCTTTATCTTGCCCGGGATCGCTTTGGAAAGAAACCACTTTATTATTATGCGGATCCGCAAATGGTAGCTTTTAGTTCTGATATTCGCTCTTTTAATGCAATACCTGGGGTGCCAAAGCAAATTAATGCAGAATATGTAGGCTATTTTTTTAGTGAATTAACAGCTCCAGAGCCTCAATCAATTTGGAAGGACATCCATAAAATTCCAGCAGCTCATTATCGGAAATTTTCAAAATCTAATACGAGCAAAGTAACTCCATATTGGCAGTTGGAGCATTCTTCTTCCTGTACACTGAGTCAGGCAGAAATTATAGATCGAACCGAAGAGTTGTTAATTGCGGCAGTTAAAAAACGTATGGTGGCTGATGTGAATGTAGCCGCTCAAGTGAGCGGAGGTATTGATTCCTCGCTAATTGCAGCAATTATGGCAAAACAATCGGATCAGCCTATTTCTACCTACTCCGTAGGTTTTGAAGAGGAGCGGTTTAATGAGTTGCCGTATGCCCAAATGGTAGCAGATCGATATCAAACCAATCATCATACGATGATTATGCAACCTACTGATATAGCTGCTACTAATCAGTTAATCTGGGAGTATGGCGAGCCCTTTGCCGATGTATCTATGATACCCTCTTATATGATTGCCAAGTATATTAGTAAAAGTGAAAAGGTAGTTTGTGGAGGCGATGGGGGAGATGAATTATTTGCAGGGTACTACATCTAC
>CAZOLU010000336.1:2401-4881 GCA_964580485.1 uncultured Saprospiraceae bacterium
GGATCAGGTAAAAGGATTGAGCTGGGCGGCTCCATTCGCTAAGGTATTGTCAAAGATAGCTCCAACCTACCGGACAAAGTTTTTAGCTAAGTTGTTGAAAGCTGCTAAGCAGCCAAATTACCAACTATTGAACCGTCAAATGGGCTTTAGCCCATCAGAATTGAAACAGCTCCTCAAAAATAAGCAAGAAGCTATTGGCTTTACCAACCAATATCATAAAACAATTTGGGATAAATACTTCAAATCAGATGAATCGTTGCTTAAAAATGTACTACGAGCTTCTTTAGATACTCGTTTGGTGAACGATTATCTTGTGAAAGTCGATCGTGCTACTATGGCAGCATCTCTGGAAATGAGATCGCCATTCCTGGATAGACAATTAGCTGAATTTGCCTTTACCCTTCATCCAAAACAGCTGTTTTATTCAGATGGAACTAAATCTATTTTGAAGAAGCTTTCTGAGAAGTACCTTCCTAAAGAACTCATCTATCGACATAAAATGGGATTTGGAGTCCCTATTGCTGAATGGTTTAGGAATGATCTTAAAAAAGACTTTGAAGGAATTGTCCTGGATGGTCAACAAAATCTTATAGATCTAGACTATTCATTCATCCAAAACATGTTCTCCAAACATTGTAGTGAAACAAAAAGCGGAAAATATGCCCATCGTCTTTGGTCTTTATACGTGTTTCATATATGGGCTCAGAAACTTAATGCGAACGAAATGATTGGCCATTAGTACTTCAAAAAAGATCTATCTTAAATTGTTGGATATGAACATTCTGTATTTTGCTAATCCTAATTCCATTCATAACCTTAAATGGATGGGTTTTTTTACGAAGCAGCATAGCTGCTTTTTACTCATGCGAAAAGCTGATGAGGTGGTTTTTCTCAAAAATAAATCGTTCGCAGAATTTGAGCAACAAGCAGAAATCAAAGTTCTAGGGGCTTTAGAGGACTTCTCGGTTCGTCATTTTATCAGATCCTGGAATTCTTTCAAGCAATTAAAAAAAATTGTAGCAGATTACAACATTACACATTTACATGTTCTTTATGCCGAGCCGAATGCCCTGTGGGCCTATTGGGGCAAGCAGCTAAAGATACCCATTATTCTCACCACTCGGGGAACAGATGTACTAAAAACCATCCCTCGGTTTTTGGAAGGCAGATCAATCTTGCAGCGTATCGTTTCACATCTTTATTGCCGGTCTTTTCGGAACTTTACTGCCATTACCTGTACTTCCTCCAGACAAAAAGCAGCAGTCAGGCGTATTCTCAAAGGGAAGGAAGTCCCAATAGAGGTTATCCGAACAGGAGTAGATGTAGAAAAAGTACTACAGGATACGAGTGAGCATCAGCATTCACAAGTGGAAGGAAAAAGATTTGTATTTTTCCCCAGAGCGATGTACCCGCTGTATAATCATGAATTGGCCCTTGAGGCCATCAATCAGTTGGGAAAAACACTAATAGAGCAATACCACTTTGTTTTTATCGATAAAAATACCAGAGATCAATCCTATGCAGCCAAGATCCAAGCCTTAATGGATGAAAGTCCTGCTCGTATTATCTGGTTAGACAAATTGGATCAGCTGTCATTATTTCAGATGTACAAAGATGCAACCTTGATTGTTATGACTCCTTTATCTGATGGAACACCTGTAACGGCTATTGAAGCTATGTTGACTAAGCACCCGCTGATTTTGCCTCCTTTAGAATATGATGAAGATTTATTTTCAGAAGGTATTTGTCAGTTTAAAGATTGGACAGCTAGTGCACTGGCTGAAGCTATGACAACTATTTTAGAGAATAAAATAGAGCTTGATGTTGAGTTAGCCTATAAAAAAGCCATAGCACTCGGTAATCGAGCCGTAGAAATGAAAAAACTAGAACAGCTATACCTTCAGTATGCTAATGAAAAAAGCAAGTAACATGAACCTACTCATCATTGCTTATCAGTTTCCGCCTCTAAATACAGGAGGCTCTCACCGGCCTTTTAAGTTTGCTAAACTGCTGCCCCAATTTGCTGTTCACCCCATCATCCTCACCCCTGAATTAGCTGCCCATGAAGGGGCAAGGTTCGACGAAAGTCAACTCAAAAATTTGGAGAGTCCATTAGAAATAATTCGTACACCTATCAAAAAGCGAGCAGCTTGGAAAGAGAAATTAGCTACCAGCTATTACTTTAATATAGAAGATACGAGTGCAAAAAAATGGGAATCCCATTTAATTCCAGTCATTGAAAAGTTAGTGCAAGAACGAAAAATAACAGCTATGTATGTAACTGCTCCTCCTTTTAGTATGGCCAACATGGGGCGACGTCTTGCCAATCGGTTTAACCTGCCCTTGTTATTAGATATGCGGGATGCTTGGAGTAATTGGGTGATGACGCCTTATGTTACAAAATGGCATTATCTGGCAACTTTAAAGTTAGAGCGGAAAGCACTGACTGCTGCGGATGCAATAATTGTGACCTCTGATCA
>CAZOLU010000337.1:0-4870 GCA_964580485.1 uncultured Saprospiraceae bacterium
GTTGCATGGTTGAGCTGATTTTTGTGGTTGGGGAATGATGGGTAGAGGGAAGCAGCGGCGCAGCCGCTGCTTTAATCTAAGAGTACTGCTTATTTTAGTTTTTTCTCTCTAATTTTTTGAGTAGGAGCTTTTATTGGTACAACTTGTTTACTGTCAGTATGTGTCATCTTCAAGTCAACTACTTCTAGAATAATCTCTTTTTGATCAATAGTTTGCTTAATCCCAAACTCGACTTGATATGAACTCTGTCCTCCAGAATAAGTTACCATTTCACCTTGCTCAGAACCAAAGGTATATCCAGCACTTTGTTGCTCCCATCCAAGAACACCAAAGATATTAAGATCTAAATTCACTTGGCTAGCAAACCATCCAGAATTAGTTCCTATGCCAGTTCCCCTTTTCAGCTGTGCAGCTAAAACATCTTTTTGTATCTTATAAGTTTGATTAGTGTGAGATGCTCTAAAGAAGGAATACTCATAAGTTGATTTATTTGTTATTGTAGCACCATAATATTGTATATCGCCTTTTTTGTCAAGTTTTCGGGCTTTTACTTTCCCTCCAACTAACTCAAAACCACGTGTATTTCCTGGCATGATGTAAATATCTCCAAGACTTAAAAAGTACCAATTTTTCTTCTTTTCCTCCACATGACTAAAGTTGATTTCAATATTAAGATTTTGATACAGTTCATTATTTATAGAAAAACTATTAAAGCTGATACTATTAAAACTCTTGTGATTAACAACATATTCAATCTTATTTTCCTGACTGAGTTTCGTGTTAATTTGTGCCAATAACAATGCATATATCTTAGTATTGATCTCATTCTGTATACGCAATAACTCAAATGAAAACTTATAATACTCAAAAGAAGTATTGAAATTATTTGTAATGTTGTTAGTAACATTAGTACTATTGTTAATAATAGGTTTGAAGTGATTCTCAATAATAGTCTTTACCTCAGTCGTACTAAAATCATTTTTTATTCTTAGATTTTTGATTAAACTTTCAATATCAAAGTTTATCTCTAAGTTATTTTCGTTATTAAAGCCTGGCAACTTGATTATATTCTTGATATTCTTAATCAAGAAATCAATTTCGGGACCTCCCCATTTAAAATTATTGTCACCTAATTTTATACTAATTTTATTAATCACCTCTATGATTGCTTCAAGAATTGCTTTAATCTTGATATTAACCTCACTAGCTTTTGTTTTTGCATCTCCTTTAAATTCAATTAACCATTCATAAATATTCTTAGGTAGCTCGATGCTTGCAAAATCCTCCTCAGAAAGATTGTGTAGGTCATTTTTGAAGAAAAATGCTTCCTTATTATAACTATTTGCATATTTATCAACTATTTGTACAGTTTCTTGCATAGCTCTTTTATAAGTAAGTAGTTCTTTTTGAGCTACATTTGCTAGAGTCGTTTTAATTTCTGTTAGAATTTCACTTCTAACTAAATCAGCTAAGGTATCATTCCCTAAATTAACAGTAACTATTTTACTGGTAATATTAAGTTTCTCATGCTCTAATACAACTGCTAATGTATCATTATCTTCTACTCTTAAATCTGTGCACTCGAGCGCTTGCCATTTATCAACTCTTTTATTAAACTCTTTTAATCTTTGAGCAGCATTTGCTTCATCTGCTCCTGTTAGAATAATAGTATTTCCTAGATCATCTGTGTAGGATTCCGAGAAACACGAAAGTAACCACGTTGTTAAAGGGATCGCTGTAATTTTGATATCCTCCCCATCAAGTTCTTTCCCTTCATCTGCACGATAAGCCTTCTTTTTATAATTATTAGAAAATGTTGTTTTACTGGATTCTAGAGCATCATCTATTGATTGTATTAAAGTAGAATTTACAACCTGCGGCTCATCTGAGATTAACACTGATAAATTTTCGACCAATGCTGCTGCTAAGATATTTTGATACTCTTTTCGGGCCTTAACTCCATTCAAATTTGCGATTAAGGATTGGCCCATGAATACTTTATTTTTGAAATCTACCTCTTTTACTAATCCTTTATGATCTTCAAGCCATTTATCTACGATTTGGTATATATCAGAGATAGGGATATCCTCCTCCGCCATCGCAGCCATCGGCATTGCCACCCCCTGTGCGTCCAGCTTGCGCTTGGCCTGCTGCATCATGTTGAGTACTTTTTGTAGGGTATCTTCGCCTTGGTAGATTTTTTCCAGCTCGGCTTGGTGGGTTTGGTAGAAGTTTTGGAGTTGGGCATATTTTGGGGGTTGTTGGGCTGCTTGGAAGGAGAGGAACAACAGTAAAGTTAGACTAAATAGAAAAATCATAAAAAACCGCATGACTCTTGTTTTTACGTTGGGAATGGGGAATGCTTTTTAATTGTAAAATTGTGATTGATAGGGCGCAGCCGCTGCGCCCTATTAGGTTTTACGATACTTTTAGCTAAAAGCTGTTATTTATGTGCTTTAATGCTCAACTGTTTAGGACTTGCTAAAAAGTCTACTTTTTCCACATAGGAACCTGAGGGTACTTGATTCCCAAGCTCTTTCACAAAGATATTGAGTTTCTCCGTTTTTTCATCGTATTCAGAAATTAGATCAAACTGAAAAACTAAGGTTCTTGATTCAGGCTCGAAATCAACAGAAACCCCTAACTCTACAAAGATCGCACTGCCAGAAAGGGCTTTGGATAAACCTATACTAGAGTAGGAATAACGCATTTCTACTCGTGTTTTTACTTTCTGATTACCAAGGTATTGCGGACTCCCAATTTCTTGGGCACTGATAAAGCTCAAGTCATAAATACTTTCCTTTTCCAGATAAGGTCTAATCGATGCAGGTTTAGCATAGGTCACTAAAGTGTCACCTTCCAGCATCCGTTTTAGCTCAAGGTTGAGATCTACACCAATTCGATCAGGAGCCACCGTAACCCCAAAAACTTTTTTAGTGAGATCCGCAGCCTTTTCTTCTGTGCTCCTTATAGTATTTCGACTAGAAGGAAAAAGCTTTTTAATTGCCTCCCGAATTACACCTATCCCCGTCATCTGCTCCTCATCTAAAGCATTGTATGCATAGGAGGCTAGAGAAGCTCTATCCGACCAATTCATTATATATAATACTCGAAGATTGTCCTGAGGTAAAGTATTGAGTTTGGCTAACTTTTGCTGTTTCATGATCTTTCTAGATGCCAACAAAGCCCATCTTATTTCTTCTGCTAAAGGCCAATCCTTTTCAATGGAATCGAGTACATATTCAATGTCTTCTGCATCATAAGCCTTAAACCAAAAATCATCCACCACCTTTGCTATCTCTACATTATTAGAATCAACCTTAGTAAGAAATTCTTTCAAAAGACCCTCAGTTTCTGATAAAGATAATTCTGCTCCAAAGTTATTTACTTCAGTCGCTAAAATATCATATAGGAATCTCCCCGTAGGGATTCCTCTAGTTTCTTTGTCAAATAAAATATAAAAATTCTGAAGCAGTAAAGGTTTTAAGAAAGTATTGCTATGCATACCAGCTTGAATCCTTGGTAATGCTGCATGAATATCGGTAGACCACCCATCTACTTTGTCAACCAAATTTCTAGAACTATAACTTGTACTATTAGCATCTATAAAATCTACCAAAGCACTATGCATTTCCTTAGCAAAATTCACTTGCTTATTGTGAAAGGCTTGGCTATTGGTTTTGATGTAGTCGGTGTTGCTTTGGAAAGCCTTCGAAATTTGAGTAGTCAGTTGTCGGACAAAATCTATTACTTTTTTATTCTCATCTAACTGATTCAATATTAGAGCCACTTCATCTAACACCATAGTTATTAAAAAATCTTGCGAGGTGGAAGGTTGCTGACTTCTAAAAGCATTGAAGTTTGAAAGGAGTGCCCGGCGTTTGAGTAGCCCCGTTTTATTTTTAACTGCTAGCAGCTTGCTATTCAACTCATTTTTCCATGCAATACTCTGCTCCCAATATGGTTGTAAATCTTCTGCAAGTAGGTTACTTTGGTCTAAGGATTTTCCGATCAATTGCGTGAGTGCCTTTTTAGCGGGTGTCGCAGTTCCGATAAAATTAGATGCATCTTTCCCTTCGTAATTGGCATAGCGGTAATAAGATTTGATGTTTGCTCTATCTTGTACTGCGAGGAGCAGGGCTGTACTCAAAAATGAAGCAATATGGCTTTCTGTAAGTTGATTTGCGGAATACTGGCTAGGATCAAACCCCATCTCCTTCTCAAAGGTTTGAAATACATATTCCCGAATAAAAGGATCGCTGCCATTGAAGAGTTGCTGCATATTGACTTGGAGTAGTTGTAGGTCAACTTGCTTTGAAGTGCTGATAGTGTCAAGTTCAACGACTTCTTCTTTTGCCCAGCGCTCTATTAAGTTAGCATATTGTTCCTTTGTAATGCCTTTCCCATCTATCCCAATATGATCTGGATCTTTAGGATCTAAAGCCTTTATAATCGTCTCTTTGATTATAGCAGCAGACGGATTTATGGTAAAGGGTTCCATTTTTTGCTTTCGATAAGTTGATCTGTGGTCTTTAAAGTGTTGTTCTTGTTTTTCGATGGTATTATGATCGGCTATAATCTCTTTGATCGCAGCCACAATAACCGCTACATTCTTCGGACTGTCGCCTATCTTTTTCCCAAGATCACTAACAATTGGCAAAGTTGATACAAACATTTGCTTTATCATGAGCGACTTTTCAGGATCAATATCAACCTTAGCGTATGCTTCTAAGTCTGTAATCATCGTAGTAAGATCCCGAATCCAAATTCCCATAGCAACAACAAAAACATTCTTCTTCACATCCTCCGCCATCCCAGCCATCGGCATTGCCACCCCCTGTGCGTCCAGCTTGCGCTTGGCCTGCTGCAT
>CAZOLU010000338.1:0-4868 GCA_964580485.1 uncultured Saprospiraceae bacterium
GTCTTTATCTGCCTCTAGATGGGTATATATCTTTTGAATTTCTAAATTTGACAAAGCATTTTCCAGCGCCTCATTGAGTTTGTTCTCTTTTCCACCACCTATGTAATGTGCCAGTATTTTATAGACATCTTCTGCATGTAGATCTATATCTATACTAAGTTCTTCTTTATTTTTAGCCATAAAAGCTAAATCGCCGGACAAGAGTGTATCAGAAATTTCCACTCCACCTTTGTAGGCAAAACCTTTTTCAATTTTTTGCTCTGCAACCTGTCCACCATTAGGAGAAAAAAGTAGTTCAGCATCTTTGATAACCATCTCTTCTGGAAATAAATTTTTAGGTAGTTTCAATCCAAAGCCATCTTCTAACATTTTGACAAAATTATCGGAGGAGAGCTCTTTTTGAGTTGCCTTGAGGGCAACTTGCTGCTTAGCAGGAGCAATACTCATTTGAGTTAGATATTCCAACTCAAAAAACTGAGCCTTTTTTATGGCAAAGGCAATAGTGGTAGGAGTTGGGCTAGTAGGAATCCAACCCAGAGAAATAGCAGCATTCTCGATAGCAATAGCATCCTTTTTGATCTGAATATAGTCTGATATTCCCAGAGGGTCTGCCCAGTTGTCTGTCATTGCACCCGTTCCAGTAATTTCCTGTGTCAGTAAATTATAGGAGAGTTCCAGCTTGGTTCTGAGTTCAGGGTCCTTATCTGTTGGGCGCATTTTTGTATCCGCAAAAATCATTAGCTTCGGGCTGTTTTTTCCAGTTCCTAAATTCGCTTTGATGCCCACGTTGTCTAGCATGAAACGAGTGCCAATTTCTTTGGCAACCTCTACCATTACTGGATCTTCTGAAAAGTTAAGGTTGGCTTTTAATTGCATTCCACTGGAACTGAGGAGGGCATAGAACTGAATAAAAGGTGCCTGAATGTTGAGAGCTTCGGCCAATACTTTTAGCTTTTTCTCTGTACTCGCTTTTCCTTCCAATCGGAGGCTATCATTTTTTAAATGGAGCTGAATTTCTTCCAATTCTAGCTCTTTCAGAAGCTCGTAGCCTGGAATCTTTGCTAGTTGTTCAATAGAGACATCTGCTTTGAGTTCCAAGGGTTTAATCGTTCCCTTGAAATCAAAACTACCATATTCTCCCAGATCTAAGCTGTAGTTATCAGAGCCTTTTGCATATTGTATTTCACCCAAACCCTTTATGTTGAGGCTATTTTGGGCAGAAATGCCAGAAATGCTGGAAAGCAGCAGCAGTACGGTTAATATTGTCTTCATGTCTGAATAGTATTTACTTTGTTTGATAGTTTGATTAACACTTCGTAGTTCACCGAAGTGAAGTTAGACCGTTTTTAAATAGTACTGAATCGCGATTATCTTCCACAGTTCTAGTTTGAAAAACTACCCATCCAGAGAGCGTTTATGGGTTGGAACAATTAGGCTATACTTGGGCCTTGTCTTTTTGCCAAGAATAGAAGTAGTATAATGAGCAGAACTATCCCAATGCCAATTGACCACCAAAACCAGTTGTAAGTTGCCCTTTGGTAAATCTGGATTGGCTCTTCGTCTCCGATTAAAATAAAGGGCGACCAGAATGCGGGATGTGCAGCGATAGGATTTTCTGAAGCAGCCTCTTGCAGGTAATCGAGTTTGGCTTGTCGCAAGGCTGCAGCCTTGCTTTGTCCCTTTGCAAGATTGGCATAGAAATTTTGCATAACAATGGCTGTACTTGCGTCATTGACCTGCCAGAGCGACACGACCAATGCTGGTACACCCGCATACATAAAAGCCCTTGCTATGCTTGCAACTCCATTCCCTTTTTCAAAGCGGCCAAATCCTGTTTCGCATGCCGAGAGCACCACTAAGTCGGCGTTGAGCTCCATTTTAGAGATTTCATGAGCCTGCCAAAAGTTGTCATGAAGACTATCCCCGTCTTCTGTCAGTGCTAGTGAAGACAAAATAGGACGTTTTTCATCAAGGATACCGTGCATTGCAAGATGAATGATGGCATAATTCCCGATTTTCTCAATGAGGTTGCGTTCAGAGGCTAGGCTATCAAAGCCAAAATAACCTCTATAAGTCAGCGCGAGTTGCTCCACTTCTTGTCTTGCAGCAGGCAAGGGGCCTAGTGCATCGCGAAGGCTTCTTAGGGAGGGGAGTCGTCCTCTCAGCGTTGTGGAATCAGCTTTATTCTGATAATTTGCTGCCAGCGCAAAAATCTCCCCGTTGTTTTCCTGTTTTTTATTGCTTTTATTCTCCTTCCACAGAGAAGCAGAATAATTATAGGAAATATTATAATCTTTCAGTAGATAAGGTAGTTCAGCAAAGCCTTGATCTTGATTTACCTCTTGCGTCAAGAAACTTTCAAAGGGGAGGTGGGCAAGTTCTCCGTCGGGGATAATGATGAGGTTATCAATTTCTTGGAGTCCTTTCAAAGCTTCTGCAAGGGTTGTTTTGAAAAACCAGTGTGCAAGCTGCATGTAATCATTGGTCCGAGATTCCTCCTCTATTTGGTCATAAGAACTCAACAGAGCATGAAATTTTTTGATATTATTTTTTAGCAGGGTGGCAGTTACTGGAATCTGATGCCAGTGTATCTTATCTTTTTGAATGACGAATGCATGAAGAATGGAGTCGGAAATAACATATTCCAACAATGCAGTTTTATCATCAATCAGCTTTTGAATGTCTTCAACCTTTACATCTATCTGTTGGTATTTTAACTTGTGATATTTGGGGTAGTCTTTTTTGATTTTCTTTACAAAATCGTCAATATCATTGTTGACTTGATTTAAGTCATCAATAAGCTTTCGTTTTGTCTCTTCAGATTTTCTTTCCAGTAGTCTAGCTTGGATTTCATTTTGCTTTTTTAATAGTTTTTTATTTTGCCAAACTAATGAATCTGGTATTTCTCCTAAGCCATAAGCTGCCTCTGATTTTATTGCTTGGAGAAGTAAGACAGACTTATTTTGATCGCTGAGATTGAAGGCTTTGCTAATATCTATTTCAGGAGTAAGCACTTTTAAACTATTTTGAAGCCAATCCGTACTCTTAGTAAGCATACGTAGCTTATCACTTTCATTTGCTACTAGATTCCTTTGGTTTGATAATAGAGCTAGAGCCAAATCTGACACTAGTCTTTGTTTTTCTACTGAATTTTCAACACTAGTATCATGATCTAAAAAAGAGTACGCTATACTTAAAGAGTAAATCATCTCCTCAAGATGCAGATTAGAAGCATAAGAATTATTTACTAATTTGTCTGCCCACGTTTTAGTCCAGTCATGAGTTAAGTTAAGCCCTGAACTAGAATTCATAGCCTTCCCTAAATACTCCCATGCTAAGTTCCAGTCTCCAATCTTTTCGTGAATTACTGCCAAATTATTTAGAGAAAAGGCATAGTCTGGGTGATTTTTACCAAGAATTTCACGTCTTATATTTTTGGCTTCAATATACAAAGGCAATGCTAATTCATAATTCCCCATTTCCATATACAGACTAGCTAAATTATTGATTGATAGCGCATATAATGGATGTGTTTCACCAAGAACACGTTTCCTTATATCTTTAGCCTGAATGAAGAGGGGTAGAGCTTTATCAAGATTACCTTTTGCTTTATATAAAGCCGCTAGATTATTTAGGGCAGTAGTAAATTGGGGATGGTTTTTTCCTAAGACCTTCTCTCTAATGTCTTTACTTTTTATATAAAGTGGCAAAGCCTTGTTATATTCCTTCATTTTATAATACAGTCCTGCTAGGTTATTCATAGGAACAGTAAACTGAGGATGCGAGGGCTCTAAGATTTTCTCAAAAATATCTTTGGTCTGTATGTAAAGTGGTAGTGCTAAATCATAGTCTCCCATTCTCTCATATATAGAAGCCATATTGTTCATGGCATTAGCAAAACTAGGGTGTTCTCTACCTACCGCTTTTTCATAATTATTTCTAGCCTCTATATTTAAAGAAAGTGCCTGCTCAAAGTCTCCCATTCTTTGGTATAAATAAGCTAAATTATTAAGTGTCTGTGCATATTTTGGATGACTGCTGCCTAGCGTTTTTCCATAAATAGAAATGGCTTGTTTGTACAAAGGAACTGCAATTTCAAAATTTCCCATTTTTTGATACAGGGATGCTAAATTATTTAATGATTGCGCATAATCTGCGGTATTACTACCCACAGATTTTGCTCTAACACTTTTGGCTTCTAAATAAAGTGGTAATGCTAAGTCAAATTCGCCCATATCATCATGTAGGGCTGCCAAATTATTAAGTGAGGAGGCGAACTGGGGGTGTTCCTTTCCTAGAACTTTTGCTCTTATATTCTTTGCTTGTGTATAGAATTGTAAGGCTTCTTTAAATTTCCCTAATTCCGCATAAAAAAAGCCCAGATTGTTGGTATATTCCGCAAAAACAGAATCCTGCTCCCCAAATTCATTTTTGGCTTTTATCCTGCCTGCCTGTATAAGTGGGATAGCATTAGTATAAGCACCTTTCTTGTACTCGATTGTCGTCAGACTATCCAATTCCGCATAGCTCAGTGCCATATATTTTTTATACTCCTGTGCATTAGAAGGACAAAAAAAAGTTGCGAGGAATACAAGAGACAATAGATAACGCATGATATTTGGTTTTAAATTCTGAAAAAATGGGAACCGTTTTTGGGGTTGAATTAGATTATACTGACTTGAGAAGTATCCAATTTTAATAAGGTAGTGCCCCTTAAGGGGCATTACCGATAATTAAACAGGACAACTCAATAGATAATTTACCACATCAAGAAATTGGTAGCTATCAAGAACAGCTATGCTACCTCGAAAGATAATAACTTGCACCCAAACTAAGTCCAAAACTGTTGAGATTTAATAATTCGATAT
>CAZOLU010000339.1:0-4828 GCA_964580485.1 uncultured Saprospiraceae bacterium
CTCAATGATTTGGGAGTAACATCATTGATTAAAATATTATTATTAACCGCTGCAATCAATCCCAACTCTTGATAAGAGTTAAAATGATGTACTTTTTTATCTGGCGATGTAGCCCCATCTAATGAAATATCTTTTTCTAGAGTAGTTAAGGGTTGAGCACTTAAAGCAGAAAGTAGCTCCTGCCCTAATGGTTTTGGAGGCTCCTGTTTTTTCTGCCAGCCTGGCTGCATACGACGAATGAGTGCTTGTAATTCAGCACTGACATGATCCGTATTCAGTACTCCTAAGGACTTGGACCAAGTACTATTAGATTGGTGGGCTAGTCCTTGCTTCTGAAGAAATAAAGGATCTTTCGTTATATTTTCAGCATAAGCTTCTTCTCCTGAGCCCCTTTCTTGCTTTATTTTTGAATTGGAATTGTTGTTTGTTGGCACTTCTGTACTCGCTAGAGGGTTAAGATCATGTGGGTTGCTTATTTTCTCCTCAGAAGTTGCGGTTGAAGGTACAGAAGTTTCCACTACTTCACCTGAAAAAGTATATGGCGTATCCAAAGCAGGGACGCAAGTCCGCAAGAGGAGAAGCAATACTGCGGCAGCACTAAACTGTGTCAAACGCTTGCGCCAAAGATAGGTTTTGCGAAGTTGATTAAGCCCAGGTTGCATGTTTCGCCAAATATCATCTACACTCAATTGCTGATCAATCTTGTGCCATATTTGCTCTGGGGCATGGGCAGATTGTTGGTAAGACTGACGAATTTGCTCATCCAAAATTTCATCTTCTGTATCTAGAGCATCATCTGCACTTTCCTCTTGAGGCAAGACTTCTTCAATCTGACTCCATAATCCTAGAGGAGCGCTATGTTTAAATCCTTCAAACTGTGTTTGTAATTGTTGGTCGAGTTGTTCATCTTGTTCTATAGCCTCATCCAAGCCTTGCTCAATAGAAGACCAGAGCTCCTCGGGAGCTGACAAAAGGCGGCTATTTATTTTGTGCCGCAACAGTTCGTCAAAATGATCATCTTTTGGATTAGGCATGCAATTTAGCTATTAGTGTTTTTAACAATCCTCGAGCTCTACTCAACTGTGATTTGGAAGTTCCCTCGCTAATATTCATTTTCTCAGCTATTTCCTTATGCCCATAACCTTCAAGTGCATAAAGTTTTAGCACCATTGCTGCTTTCTGAGGGAGTTGGTTGATCATTTGTAAAAGCTCCGTAGCATTGATTTGTGGAATAATATCGTTTACTTCTACATCTACCAACTGTGTATAGTTATCGGTGTTTTCCTGTTCTCTTTTACGTTTTCGATAATGGTCTAATGCGGTATTGACTACAATACGGCGAATCCAGGCTTTGAGCGGACATTCAAACTTAAAGGTGTTGATTTTCCGAAATACCTTTATAAAAGCCTCTTGAACTACATCACAGGCATCCTGATCATTGTGACAATAGATTAGTGCTACGCTATACATCTCATCGGCATAACGACGATACAACTTTTCCTGATAAGGCCGTTGATGTCGCATACAATGGGCGACAAGCTCCTGTTCAGTTATTTCTGTATGTTCATTCATCCTATTGGGTTGAAATTTAGGCTTGGTTAGGGATAAGGGATCTACTTCCAAGTTATAAAAAAGACGAACTCAAAACCTATTTGGTTGGAAAACTAGTGCAAAAACCGAGCCTTTGTGTAGATTTTAAGACTTATAAAGGTGCATTTATCAATAATTGTAGGAGTCCAGCAATCATACCAAGAATAGCTCCCACCAATATTAACTTCCATTCATCAGCTTGAAAAACAGGTCTTAGAAAGCCTACAAAATCCTCTGGAGGTAAATTGGCCATTTTTTGATGCAGGGTATGCTCTATATCTAGGGCTTGCTTGGCATAATCAAAAATGAGGTGAATATGCTCTGGGATTTCGTCAATAAATCGGCGACAGGCAATAGCTTTAATACGATCAAAACTATCAGAACCCGAAGTGATGCGGATCAGTGCACTAGAAAGCCCAGCCGTTTGTTCCACACTCTCTTCTACATGCTCGTTGATGATTTCGGTAAGACGATCTGATGCAGTACCTTCGAACATGGCATCAAAGATATTGGGCATGGTCATAATATTATCTGCCACGATTTTACCATAGGCTTTGGAGACCTCTTTTTGTCGTTTGATGAACAATCCCTGTACCTTCAACCCACCTATATACTTAGGTTCAGCAGGCGTAAAAATCATGCGCAAAGCCAAAACATTGGTCAAATAACCTACCACTAAGCCTCCTAAAGGAAGCTGCCAGAGTGCTCCGAAAGGGATCCAAATCAACATTTGTACAACACCGAACAAAAACCCAAAGTATAATCCAGAGTATTCTATAAATTTAAACTCCTTGTGGCCTACCTCTAGAAAGATCCGATTGGTCAACTCTTTGTTTTTCGTCAGATGGTCCACCGCCATTTTTTTGAGGTTGAAGATGTCTGTAATATTGTTCTTGACATCTTCCATAATTTCCTCAGTGACTTTTGGGATTTCGGCAGCAGCGCGTTGAAAAATGAGTTCTTTTTGCTTTTGCCCCAGCAATCTCCAAAGCGGTACTTCTTGGCTCATAGCTTCTTCCATGATTTCTCGGGTTAGGTCAAGCATTCGGGGTTCCATTTCTTTGGCAACCACCTTGGGGTTGATTCGAGCAAACTGTTCCTCTACATCAATGAGCTTACCCGTAATCATATCTACCGTTTTAGAAGCCATTTCGGCCCCTTTGGAGGGGATAATCCCCTGCCAACCCAAGATAGGAAATCCTTTTTTGGTTTGCCAGCCCACAAACTCTAAGGGGTAGAAGGTCATTTTTAGTGCCAGTACATTCGTTCCCCAGCCCACAATAGCTGAGATTAGGGGAATAAGGAGATCTACCCACTGAAAGCGGTTGATGTAGTAGTCCTGAAAAAATGATATGATGAGGTTAATCCACTCCATGATCTCCAAAAATAAATATTCATATTAGAATACTCTACTTTATGAGCTGAATATTTTCAATTTTAAGAAAAAATTAGAATTGAATTTGATAAGCAAAGGTAGGGAATAGACCAAATTGTCGGCTACGCAGTACCTCCATACTCATTGGATCATATTTAAACAGGAGGTCATTCTGAAAATAGTCAGAACCAAAAAAGCCTGCTACTAGATCGGTAAAGTTAATCAGATCGAGGTATATGAGATGTGAAATACGATTTCGACTACCATTGACTCGAGCACTGATTTTAAGATCTAGACGGGTATAAGGGCGTGCCCGTTGGCTAAAAGCATTTGCATCATCCCGAACTTCAACCCCCAATGTATTGGAAGCTTCCAAATCGATAGGAGTATAGGGTCGCCCTCCTCGGTGATGTAAGCGAAAGTCAAGTGCTATTGTATTTAGCTTTCGCCGACCAATTTTAAACTCCTTTCCTCCGACAAATTGTACAATATAGCGCACATCATTTCCCGTGCTACGCCAAATTCCATCACTAGGCTGATAAATCGAACGGAAGTAGGTACCTGCCACATGCCCATAAAAACCCTGACTAAAGAACTTCTCCAAGCTAAGATCTATTCCGTAATTTGCAGCAAGCCCCTCACTTTCTAAATTCACCACCCTAGGATAAAGTGAAAACACCCCATAATTGATTAATGAATAACTAGAAGATTGTTCTTCAATGGGAATATCGGTAAGATACTGCCCAAATAGCTCTGTTTTCAAACGCCACTCCTTTCCTATTTGCCAATGATAGGCCAATTCTGTTTGATGAGAACGAATAAAACCAAGCTCACGATTCCCATTATTGTATGTACCATCTGGTTGTAGTTCTACTAAAAAGGAAGTGATAAAAGGTACATGTTTGCTGTGCCAACCATATCCAAAACTAAAACGATGCGCCAAGCGAGGTTGAAAAACCAAGGCAAATCGAGGCTCTATGGTATAGGTGTTGCTGTTTAAGGTCATATATTGAGCAAAAACTCCTGCATTCATGGTCCAAGCTCTATTGAATTTAATCTGACTCTCGAAAAAGGCTTGCATATCCCATATATTCCCATTGAAAATATACTCTTGTTGATCTCTATCCAAGTAGCGATTATCAATATTCAACATATAGCAGTAGGTTCGGAGTCCTGTACGAAGTAGTACTTTTCGGTTGAGTTTACTATTGATGTAAGAGGATATTCCTGGTATAATCTGATCTTCTACAACTCCATAATAATCATACTTAGATCCATCTGGGGCGATAGAATCCCGGTGCGACCGATAGTATAAATAAACATTAGAAAGTGTGGTGTTTATATAAGTGCGTTTGCTTAGAGCTTTGCGATGCTGTATCCCTGTGATGGCAGAACCAGCGTAGAGATAGAGGTCGCGACCACGTTCTGCAAAGAGGTCATCATCATCAATTTCATCATTAAATAGACCTACGGTACCATAGCCCCCCATCCCAAAAATAGAGAAGTTCCCATATTCTCGAGAAGTAAAATTTAGCTTGAAGGTTCCATCTTGATACTGAGGTAGCGCGCTTGTTCCTACATCAATTTGCAACAGCTGCACAAAAGAAAAGAGCGAATAGCGATAATTGATTAAATAAGAAGACTTTCGATTGCGAATAGGACCTTCTGCAGAAGCTTCCAAGCCCAGCAAGCCTACCTGAGCATTAAACTCATGTTTTTGATTATTCCCTTCTCTAAAATGAATATCAAAAATCCCCGAAAATGCGGTACCATATTCTGCGGGGAAAGCGGAGGTTAGGAAATCAGAGTTGTCTAGAATAGATGGGTTGATCATCGAAAGTGGAGATCCTGTATTCCCTAGCG
>CAZOLU010000340.1:0-3968 GCA_964580485.1 uncultured Saprospiraceae bacterium
CTTGATTTAGTAATCGTTCCTTGAATCCCCCCAATGATTAAAATCGTACTTGCAAAGCTACAATAATATTATCAACTTTGAGATCTGTTTTTAATTTTTCTACACTAAAAGAACAAAAGTCAGTCCGCCTACAATCCCTTAGTGTAGATCCTGAATATGTAACCGTATATATTTTCGAAGCCTATGCCAAAGGTCTCAAGGACTCCTTTGGCATAGGATTCAGTAAAATTGCTTGAAATTCAATTTGTGTACGGTTTTATCATCCTGAAAAGCATTGGATAAAATTTCAAAAAATTATCCGATAGATGCTAGCAGTTAATAATAATTTAACTTATCTTCAATTGGTCAACCTGTATTTCTGATATCCCTATCTTCTCCCATATCATATACAAGAAAATTCTGGCTATAGAGCCCTTCCTTTTAACACACTAAATCCTTTTATCCAAGATTATGAAAATTCGTGAAATCAGAGCTATGCGCGGGCCAAACTACTGGTCGATACGAAGACATCAACTCATTGTTATGGTGCTCGACCTAGAAGAGTTGGAAGAAAAACCTACCAATACAATCCCTGGCTTTTTGGATCGTTTGCGTAAACTTTTTCCTGGAATGTATGAGCATCGCTGTTCTGTCGGTTCTGCTGGAGGCTTTTTCCAAAGAGTAGAAGAAGGTACCTGGATGGGACATGTGATTGAGCATATTGCCTTAGAAATACAAACCTTAGCCGGTATGGACGTAGGTTTTGGCCGCACTAGAAGTTATGGTGAAGAGGGGGTCTACTTTGTAGTATTCAACTATATAGAAGAAAAGGTAGGGATCTACGCTGCCAAAGCTTCCGTACGAATTGCAGAAGCTCTAATTGCAGGAGAAGACTATGATTTGGAGGCAGACATTCAGACCATGCGGGAAATTCGGGAGCGAGAAGCTCTAGGTCCAAGCACCGCCTCTTTGGTCAGAGAAGCTGCAAGCAGAGGGATTCCCTGGATCCGCCTCAATCGTTATTCTTTATGCCAATTGGGTTATGGAGCCAACCAAAAAAGGATTCAAGCTACGGTGACTAGCCAAACTAGTAGTATTGGGGTAGAGCTGGCTTGCGATAAAGAAGATACCAAAGACCTCTTGGAAAAAAGTGAGGTTCCTGTTCCCAAAGGGGATGTCATTAAAACAGAGCGGGGATTGAGAGAGGTCATCGATTACATCGGCTTTCCTATTGTCATCAAACCCATCAATGGCAATCATGGTCGTGGAATTACCACCAATATCAGCAATATTGAGGACGCACTCACTGCCTTTCATGCTGCTAAAAATGTATCTCGATCAGTTATTGTAGAGAAATATATCACTGGAGACGACTATCGACTACTTGTTATCAATTATCAATTGGTAGCCGCTGCATTGCGTACCCCTGCTGCGGTAACTGGAGATGGGAAGTCCAGCATCCAAGAATTGATTGATGAAGTGAATAAAGATCCTCGACGAGGTTATGGACATGAAAAGGTACTAACAGAAATCAAGGTGGATGATATGACTCGAAAGATTTTGAAAGAAAATGAGCTGGAGTTGGAGTCTGTTTTAGAAGAAGGTAGAACCCTATACCTAAAAGATACTGCCAACCTTAGCACTGGTGGTACAGCCGAAGATGTTACCGATATCGTACACCCTTACAATGTTTTTCTGGCAGAGCGTATTGCTAAAATCATTGGGTTGGATATTTGTGGAATAGATATCATGACAACAGATATCTCCAAACCGATTACAGAAACAGGAGGAGCAGTTTTAGAGGTAAATGCGGCCCCTGGATTTCGCATGCACCTTGCACCAACCACAGGGCTACCCAGAAATGTGGCAGCGCATGTTATAGATATGCTTTATACTCCAGGTGAAACGGCTAGAATTCCTATTGTTGCGGTAACGGGGACCAACGGGAAGACTACCACCACCCGCCTCATTGCACATATTGCTCGTATGAACCGCAAAAAAGTAGGCTACACCACCTCCGATGGAGTTTATATTCAAAACCGGCTTACCATGCAAGGGGATTGCACAGGACCCACTTCAGCAGAATTTGTACTCCGTGACCCTACGGTAGACTTTGCAGTGCTGGAATGTGCCCGAGGAGGGTTATTAAGAGCAGGATTAGGATTCAAAAAATGTGATGTAGGGATTGTAACCAATGTTGCTGCAGACCATCTTGGACTTAAAGGTATTCACACCCTTGAGCAGATGGCTAAAGTAAAGGGCGTAATTCCTGAAACCGTCATGCCAGGTGGTTATGCTGTGCTTAATGCGGATGAAGACTTGGTTTTTGAAATGGCTAATAATTTGCAGGAGGGGGTCAACCTCTGTTTGTTCTCTTTAGATGAAAACAACCCACGCATACAACGCCACATGAAAAGAGGTGGGTTATCGGCAGTTTATGAGAATGGCTATGTTACCATTTTGAAAGGAGAATGGAAAATTCGAGTAGCCAAGGCGATCCACATTCCACTAACTTTTGATGGGCGTGCTACCTTTATGATTCAGAATGTTTTGGCAGCGGTTTTGGCGGCCTACAGCCAAGGCTTTCCTGTGGAAGATATTCGAGTGGCGCTAGCCTCCTTCATCCCCTCGCCTTCTCAAACCCCTGGTCGTCTGAATTTATTTGAGTTTAAAGAGTTTCAAGTGCTTTTGGATTATGCTCATAATGCTGCTGGTTTCCGGGCACTACAAAACCTAGTCGAGAACATGGAGGGTAGCCCCAAAGTTGGAATTGTTGCAGGTATTGGAGACCGAAGAGATGAAGATAATGAAAATATAGGTCGAATTGCAGCCGAAATGTTTGATGAGGTGATTATTCGGCAGGATAAAAACCTAAGGGGAAAGACTGAAGAAGAATTGATTGGAATGATTCTCAAAGGTATTCGATCCGTAGATCCAGACAAAAAAATCACCGTAATTCCTTCTGAAAAAGAGGCATTGACTTATGCTATTGGAAATGCTACAAAAGGTTCACTGATTGTGGTGAGTAGTGATGTAGTACCTGATGCCCTTAATTTGGTGATGCAATTCAAAGAGGAAGAGGCTAAACGTCTTTACAATGAAGAAGCTTAAGTGATAAATTTAGCGTGCTTTGACGCTAAGTAATGACTACAAGACTGCCGATTGCTCGGTGGTCTTTTTTTTATCCCTGATGGAACAACTTATCAACTTGGTACAACTGCATTGTGCAGGCATTTTAAAACCTGGTTCAAATCCAGATAATTTTCTAGCAAGAAATGTGCTCCCAACAGCTCACGCTTTTGTTGTTGCTGTTCAGCTTCGATGCCGACAAAGGGGATTCCAAGAGCCGCACAAGTGCGCATATCCCAGATCCCATCTCCCACATACACAATTTTATCGAAATGAGTAGATGGCTGCTTTGCGGCAACTTGGGCAATAGCGTGTTGTAGAATGCCCTGTCGGGATCGGCTATTGTCACTAGTAGCGATAGGGTAATGCTGAGCTTCGATGCCTGCATATTCCAACTTGAGTTGGGCAGCCTCTTGCCAGCAACCTGTGGCTAGCGCAATCTGCCAACCGGAGCTAAGTGCTTGAAGGATGCGCTGGGCTCCTGGTACTGCTTGAAAGGCTTCTGGGCTTTTTGCCTGCGCTGCGCGCAGGCGCTCGAGGTACAACTGGCGAAAGCCCTCATAAGCCTGTGGCTCAGGAGGGCTTCCTTTGTACCATTCAAAGAGCTCAATTACTATATTCTGATCTGTAAAATGCGTAAAACGCTCGGGATCAAAATGCTGAATACTTGAGTGAATTAAATCTTGTGCCGTAGATAAAAAACAGCTTTGATCAATAATATTTGTACAACTTAATGTACCATCTATATCAAAAATAACAAGTTTCAAAGTTCAAATGGCGTATTAAATTGCCAGAAAGTCTGGAGGATTTCCTCAATTGCTTGTAGGATATCCCGAAATCCCATACGGCTGCCAGAATTA
>CAZOLU010000340.1:3978-4827 GCA_964580485.1 uncultured Saprospiraceae bacterium
CTGATCCTTGTAAACGGCTTTTAAAATCTCATGACGACGTTTTACCGACTTTTTTTCAAAATGCTTACGTTTACGATATTCTTTTAGCAACTTAGTATCACGTACTTTTCGTTTATATCTTCTAAGTGCTCTATCAATAGTTTCATTATCTTTTACCTTAATAACTAACATATATTTGTTTTAATAATTAAAAAATTTAGGGAGCGTAATATACAAATTAAATTGCAGAAAATCAGGATCCTTGAACAGTTTTCAAAAATAAAGCTTGTAAATCAGCGATTCTTTGCTCTGTTGCGGTATATAGCTGATCTAATACTTTGTAGGCTTCAAAATCATTTTTCTTTAAAGCTTTTGTTCGCAGCTGAAGGAGCAAGTCTTTGATACTCATATTGTCAGAGATAATTTCATTGCTAGCTTTATTAAGATTAACCTTAGCTTCATAGCGTTTAATCTCAGCCCAACGCATGCAACTGCTCATATCCACCAAAGGCATGGTGTTGTAAATTTCCAAAAGGTCTACAACTTCATCAATACTTCTTTCTACTTCTTGGCTGTACTGACTTAAACGTTGGGTAAAAGCTTTATTTTTTTGATTTTGCAAATTCCATCGAAAATGTATAAGCTTTCTAAAATGTACTTTATAATTGGCGAATAAAATTTTTAACTGTGTTGAGAAATCTTGATGTTCTGAGGGCATATTGTTTTTATTATGATAAAATGAATGAATTTGATCTAGATCTGGCATGCATGACTACTCCGCACTGTTTTGAGCAAAAAGATTAGTTTCTTCAAACTTCTTACCATTCCAGCACCCCAACCATTCGCAACGCTTACCAGTTTTAGCATAAC
>CAZOLU010000341.1:0-4825 GCA_964580485.1 uncultured Saprospiraceae bacterium
CTTACACCCATTCGCATCCATCTGTCGCCCCTTCAGGGCTCCTATTCAAGCCCTGGAGGCGAGCTGGCATGATGCATGCATCATAAGTGTAGGCAAAAAGCCAAGCTGCGAGGCGGTAAAGCCCCTCGCACAGCATTATGTAATAACTTCCAGGACAGAGCACTAAATACGCTGTAACACCAGGAACTGGGATTGTGGTTATTTTTTGCTAGGATTTAGATTTTTCCAAAAATCCAACTCCTCTTGTACACCTGTTCTAGGATCCTGTAAAAAGGCCTCCTGACTTTCAAAAATAGTTAATTTCCCAGCTTCCATATAAGCCAATTGGTCGCCCATCAGTAAAGCCTCCTTAACATCATGCGTGACAAAAATTGCGGTGATCTTATACTGCTTACGAATTTTTTGGAAAAATTCTTGCATTTTCTTGCGAGTAGGACTATCCAACTTGCCAAAAGGCTCATCTAACAAAAGGACTTTGGGTTGAATGATGACTGCCCGCCCAAAGGCTACGCGCTGTTGCTGCCCACCAGAAAGCTGAGCTGGCATTCTTTTTCCCAAATCGGCCAACTCCAGTGCCTTCATCATCTCCTCTACTGCCTCTTTAATCGCTGATTTAGGCTGTTGCTTCAATTTCAACCCAAAAGCAATATTTTCAAACACATTAAGATGTGGAAATAGCAAAGGTGCCTGATAAAGGTAAACCATCTCTCGTTGATTTGCAGGGAGTTTGTTGAAATCTTCTCCTGCCAATAAGAGCTCTCCTTTATCCAAAGATTCTAATCCTGCAATCCCTTTTAGCAAGGTACTTTTACCACAGCCCGACTTACCTAAGACCGCTAAAACCTCCCCTTCTCCCATCTTAAAAGAAAGGTCTTGAAGAATCTGCTGCTCTCCATAAGATTTTGATGCCATTTTCAATTCTAAATAAGCCATTCTACAAGATAAAAAATATGATCTAATAAACCGCTACGCTTTTAGACTAAGAAACCTAAAGAAAGATGATATACATATTTCTTTAGGTCTCTTAGTCTGCTCTATGAGCTCAAGATAGGGGATGACTTATATTGAAGCTTAATATCTAATTTACGCTACTAATCTAAGACTTGCTGCAATGCCGCAGAAAATTCATCTAGTCTTTTTGATCCAATAAAATATTGTTCGCCATCTTTAGTATTGATTAAGACCCCATTTCTGCCTGTAAAGGAGTAATATTGCTC
Source organism: uncultured Saprospiraceae bacterium (assembly GCA_964580485.1). Classification (GTDB taxonomy): domain Bacteria; phylum Bacteroidota; class Bacteroidia; order Chitinophagales; family Saprospiraceae; genus Saprospira. The sequence goes on from CAZOLU010000341.1 coordinate 1,218, forward strand.
CATGCCAAAACTGATATTAGCACCATGCCATTGTGCCCAAGGCGATACTGTCACAACTTGATAGCTTTCAATATCTTTGAGCTTTATTTTTTTCTTTTTTACCTGCCATGGAGACATTTTTACAGAAACACTCTTGGTGCTCACCGCTGTTTTTAGTTTGAATTGAATGAGATAGAGAATGCCTAAAACCGTAGTTGTAGTGATTCCCAAACTCATACTAACCGCAAACCAATCGATCTCTCTGTTCCATAATAACTCACGGAATAATAAAACAAAACAAACAACAGCTAATACGGCTAAAAAGCCTAATGCATACACGCTTCTGAATTTCTGCTCTTCTTTATAAATTTTCATAATGCTAAGTTTTGAGGATGAGGGGGAATTAATATATAATTTACAAAGCTAACATTAAATTTATATTAAAGCAAGTGTGTTCGAAAATAAATTATACAATAAACACTTTATCAGCACTTTAAACTAAAAAAACATGTTAAATTAAAGTTAATTCAACTTAGATTTGAAGAGCTTTTTATTTAAAAATAACAAAATGATAGGTGGAAATACCAACAAGGAACTTGCCAAAGCTGCCACAAAAGGATTGGCCTCTTGCACATACATATAAACCTGAAGTGTCAGGGTTTGCACCTTTCCCAATCCAATCAACTGGGTTAGCCCATACTCCATCCAGGAAATTAAAAAACATTGAAAAAATACTAAAATGAGCATCCCTTTTGATAAAGGCCACAACACTCTTCTGAAAGCTTGCAGACGGGTGCCCCCCATTGTCAAAACCAAATCTTCTATGGATTTCAGGTTTAGATTCCAATGTTCTACAAATAAAATAATGCTAAAAGGAATGGTAATTAACAATTGTGCTAAAAACACCCCCCAATAAGTACCAGATGCTCCTATTTTAATAAAATACAAATACAAACAAGCGGCATAAACTACTGGTGATAGCAAATAAGGGAAATAAGTAAAGTACAGAAAGTATCTTTTGAGGGGATGGTAGGCAAGCCTTTTAGAAATAAAAAAACCTAAGGCCGTTGCCACTGTGGCCACCGACAAAGACAAGCATACTGAGAATCCCAAGCTGTATAACAAACTCGTTTCGGACTGCAATAAACTTTCCCAGTGTACTAGAGTCCAGCCTTCGGGTAAAATGCTAGGATAGGCCCAACTAGTACTAAAGGACAGCATCAATAATAGTACGAATGGCAATAGTAGCAGTATTGAAATGGCCAACAGGCTAAGAATTCGCAAAGTTTTACGCATGATTTTTCCGTTGGAGTAAAAAAAATACCCAAGTGAGTAAGCCAATCAATAAGGTGTAAATTAAAGCAATGACATAGGCTTGTGGAATAATGCTCAGATCGGCTCCCTTTAACTTTCTCAAGATTAAAATCGAAACCATCTCATAGCGCTGTCCTCCTAGCAAAAGAGGGATTTCATAGCTTCCCATGACAAAAATCCAGTACATCAGTGTGGCTGGAAGCATTTTGCGCCCTAAAATGGGAAGGCATACTCGCCGAAGTTGGGCTTGGGGGCTTGCCCCCAAAGAGGAGGCAAGCTCCATCAACTCAGCAATACGCTCATTTTCATACAAATTTCTCAACAACAGCGTAAAAAAGGGCAAGGCTAGAAAACTATGGGTGAGTATGATGCCCAGCCCCCAGTCGTCTTGCGTAAGCTGTATAAATTGCTGTTGATCTGAAATCCAGCCCAATTGCCAAGCTACTCTAGAAAAGATCCCAGATCGACTCAAGAGTTCCAAGGCCGCAAAAGCGGCTACCATATTGGGCAAGGCTAGTGGCCAGTAAATCCATTGAGCAAGTATCCCCCGCTTCAATTGTTGAGGTAGCCCCAACAGCAAAGCAAAGGCCAACAAAATAGCTCCCCCCACTGCAAGACTGGCGATATATACCGAATAGAAAAAAGAAGACCAAAGTTCCTCCCCCCCCAAAACCTCCTGCCAATGCTGGCCCGTTAAACCAGGGTTCAGCAAATCTAGCAAGCCAACACTATAAGCCAAGGCATAGCCCAAGCCCAACAACAAGGGTAAAAGCATAATGCTCAGGTAGCTTAGACTAAAGATTTTTGGATTCATGTTCTTCATCTAATTCTTAAGAAGATCGCTCACACATAGACGCAGAGCAACAGAGTTAAAATCCTTCGTGTACTCTGCGTCATTGCGGTTAAAAACTTTTCTCGTCAGAAATTCATGGCACATGACTCAATTCACCATAAACTTCCTAAAATCACGCTCCAATCGAATCATATATTCTGCGGCGGGTTCCATCAACGCTTTTTGCTGAATTTCTGAACGTTTGGGGGCAAGCGTCTGTCTTTCAAGTTTTTTAAAGGCTTCTTGCTCTTCCACAGTTAATTTATCTAAATCGAGCACCGTTCCATCTCCCCAAACCTTAGGATCTTGCTTTTTCAATTGCGCTTCGGGAGAGATCAGGAAATTGCAAACGACCATTGCTCCAGCTATATTAGCACTACGCTTAGTGATGCCGATATAATGAGAATTTTGAATCGTTCCTGCTTCCAAAACATAGGCCCTGGCAGATTCGGGCAACAGCCCTTTCAACATCTTATTGTCTAACTCCTTGTCGTTATTACTCATCGTAAAATGTAGCTCTCCATCCCGAAACAATTGGTGCATTTGCGTAAGTCGAGTTGGGAAGCTTTGCCCCTTATTCCAAAAATAAGGCTTCATACGCTTTAGCCGCTCCCAAAGTTGCGCACTATATTTTTGATAATGCGCCTCGTTAAAATCACCTTCCAACGCCACCCCATCTGCCTTTGCCAAAGCAATCAGAAAAGATTTTAGGAGGGTCATTCCGGTAAATTCATTGGGAATGGTAAACACTCCAGGATGGGCTTTCACATAAGCTTCCAACTCCTCCAGATTTTGGGGTGGACTGCTCACTTTTTCTTGATTGTAAATCAATGCCAACTGCACATTTCCCCAAGGGCATTCCATCCCTGCTATATCTTGTTGAAAATCCTGAGCAATCATAGGATTATTCCAGTCGATCAATTTTGCATTCGGCAATTGATCCACAAAAGGACCATATAGTGCCGTAATTTGCCGTAATTGATAAAAGGTCTCGCCATTGATCCACATCAAGTCAAAAGCACTCTGCTGCTTGCCCGCTTGTATTTCAGCCGTTAAAACTTGTACAAGCTGACTTCCCTGCCCTCCTGCTAGATGCAGGCGCACTCCATAATTTTTCAATATAGTGGGTGCTACATAATTTTTCATATAATAGTTAATATTCGGATCTCCTTGCCACATGACCATGGTTACTTCGCTGCCCTTGGCTTTTGCCAAAATACTATCCCAAGGCTGCGTTTCAACAACTGGCATTTCATCTACAAGGGGTTGAGAGCCACAAGCAAAGATACATACACTAAATAGGAGTAAAAGGTAGTTTTTGAACATAGATGTTGAGATTTTAGATATTAGACTGAGAGACTCTAGACGCTTAGATGCTGAGACTAGATAGATTTTTAGGCTTTTTAGACGTTGACACTAAGGGACGCTAGACGCTGAGACTAGACGTTGATTTTTATTTGGGGCATCTCGACCTAAAGGCGAG
>CAZOLU010000342.1:0-1174 GCA_964580485.1 uncultured Saprospiraceae bacterium
CTTCTGCTAAGACAGGCTTTAGCAACTTTTCATAGGCCCAGCTTGCGGTTTCAAGATAGCTTTTTTGCGCCTGTTCTGCTTGCTCTTGCAAATAGGCATAGTCGCTCAGGGCTTTGTGTAAGCGCTCTACCTGAGCCGACAAGCCTTCGGATGAAGCTAGATTTTGACGAATGAGCTTTACACTTTTCTTATGAATATAAAAAATATACACCACCGTATCTGTTGCTACATATTCAATTAAAGCGGTCTTGATGGGGAGTTGATCTTGTAATGCTTGGAGATCGAGCTGGGCAGGCTTGTGTTTAAATGATTGATATTTGGGATAGTTCTGCTCTATCTTTTTGTTGAATGCATCAATTTTAAGCATCACCGCATTTAAGGCGACTTGGGCTTCTTCTTGTTCGGCATCGGAGGCGCTGGACACTATTTTTGCTTTTAATTGACTCTTTTGTTCTGCCAATTGCTTTTCCAAACGAATCAGGGAGTCGGGCAAGTTTCCAAAATGGTAGGCTTTTTCGGTTTTAGCCGCTTCTAATAGGAGTACTGCTTTATTTTGTTCTGCCAGCTGAAAGTTGCGTCTTATATCTGAATCTACTCTTGGATTTGCTATCTTAAGTGAGCGTAGTACCCAATCTGCATTTTGAGCCAATATTCTCAATTTTGAACTTTCGCTACTAAAGTCATTTTTAATTTTTTGCAATAAATGTATCGCTAGATCTACAATATGCGCTTTGGCAAATTTTGTACTACTATGCCCCAATGCATGCTCTAAATTGTAGAGATGGTTCAAGCTTAGGATCATTTGATTTAAGCTTAGATAGTTTGCTTTTTTTAAGGAGTTTTTCCAGCCTTCATCAAGGTCTTTACCCAATTCTAAGTTGCTATTGGCTGAAATGGCTTCCCATAGTTTTTCCTTAGCCTTAGGGTAATCCTGCATATCCATATACAAAGCTGCTAAGTTGTTGGAGCTGATGATATAATGCCGAGAGGATTTTCCAAGGGTTTGCATATCAATATCCCGAACTTTTAGCAAGAGTTGTTCGGCTTTAGCAAACTCTTTCTTGGCTCTGGCTACTCCTGCCAAGTTGTTGAGTACCTGCCCATAATCAGGGTGTTGATCCCCCGCTATTTTTTTTCTAATAGCTGCCGATTGGAGGAACTGTTCTTCTGCAGC
>CAZOLU010000342.1:1184-4825 GCA_964580485.1 uncultured Saprospiraceae bacterium
TATTGTCCTTTCTCAAAGAATAAATTTCCTAAAAAAATTAGAGATATGGCATATTCAGGGTCGGCGGCTCCTTTCAGCTGTTTTTGTAGCTCAATTCCTTTTAGTAAATACTCCTCAGCAGCTTTATAGTTTTTCATTGTTTTATAAAGTGCACCCAAATCAATTAGAGCCGTAGCATACTCCAAATTATTTTCACCACTATTTTTTTTGATGCGCATCAGGCTTTCTTGGTAAAAAGATTCTGCCTTCTTATAATCCTCTAAATTATGGTAAACGACGGCCAGGTTTTTAAGTGTGGTAATATAATCCTGACTGTTTTCTCCCAAGGCTGCTTTGCGTATTGCCAAAGCTTTTAACAATACCTCTTCTTGTTTTTCAAATAAGCCCATTTCATTATACAAAACAGCAAGTGCATTAAAAATTGCCCCACAATCAGGATGCTCAGACCCCAGCTTTTCCATTTTGATAGCTAAGGATTGTCGCCAAAACTTTTCTACCTCAAGGTAATGTCCCTTATAAAAACGCATCGTTCCCAACCCATCTAAACAGGAGGCATATTGCAGTTTTAAGCCTTCTTTTTGGTAAATATCAGCAGCTTTTTGATACATGGCTTCTCCTTCTTCTAATTGAAAAAGAAAGGAATGGGCTTCTGCCAATTTGAAGAATATATGAGCCATGCTACTATCTTCCTGATCTGCTTGGGCTTCCGCTTGTTTCAACATCTGTTGAGCATAGGCATACATTTGGGCACCATCTGCTTGTTGATAACTCAACTCATATAAACTGTCTAAATGAGAGGAATTTAGCTGGGCTTTCTTATCTTGCCCATAGAGACTAAAGGGGAGGTAGCAAAGGAGGAATAGAACACAACAGAGTTTCATACTTATAACATTAAATGAGGAAATCAAAGGGAGTATTGTTCGTTGAATTTTATAACATACTTAGATGATGAATTTGGGGATTTTGGTGTGAGTTTATTGGTCGAATGTTGAAAATGAAGTTTTTATGGAGGGGGCTAACACCCAATATAAGCAATATTACCCAAGCCTTATAGCTAATCCTAGATAAACTCAATAATGGTTATGTATGGATCCTTTGCTCTAAAAGTAGCCCTCAAATATCATCTATACTCCAATGAAACTGTGGCTTGAGGAGGGGCAGTTGCTTCCAATCAAGTACAGTACCGTTGAGTTCTAGTTGATGTCCTTGTAGTTGCCCAAAGAGGCGGAGGAATTGCCCTTCTTGAAACTCAAAAGAAAGTGCTGCTTGCCCTGATTTCCCATCCAAATATAGGGTCTGTTTATCCCAATCTACCTTCAAGGCAAAGTCATAAAATTGATCTTGCATATTTTGTACAATCAGGTAGCCTCGCCGATGTACAAAGATACGTCGCCAGCGCAAAGGGTCTTCCAAGTTAACAGGACGTTCTTCTCCATCCCAAACAAAATCTTCTACCTCATAAGCACCATGAAGCAGGGGGCGAGTTGCCAAATCATCATTAAAATTACCAGTTTGTATATAGGGGATTAAGGCATTACCCAATAGAATTAGAATAACAATCAGCTTGATGGGAATATACCAAGTTTTAGCGAGCTGAGGTCGCCAGAATGACAGTTGTGTTGATTGTTCTAAAATAAAAAAGCGATAGCTCTTTAGGACTGCCGGACTTAGGAGCAACCCAGAAAGGTAAAGCAAAAAGCAAGAGAATATTTTTACAGAAATATCAAAGCCAAAGTTGATCGCTACTACATTGGTCATCACTCCAAAGGCAACCAATGCTCCTAAAAGCCGGGTTTTGCGATGGAGCAGTAAAAGTGCGGGAATAATTTCAACTAACCCACTAAAAAGAGTATATCCATAAGCACTCCCCATACTAGACCAAAAAAGAAGGTCTTTGGAAAGTTGCCCTAGGGGGGTATAGAGGGTGTTGGGCTCTGGCAAAAAGAATTGTACTTTAAAAATTTTACTTGCACCATAAGCCAGTAGATGCAGACTAAGAAAATGGGCAACCCCAGTCCTAAACCAATAGCGAGGAACTTTATCGTCCCATTGAGTAGTACTAAAGTACTGCCAAATCAGAGCTATATGTATTGCTAAAATAGCGACAAAAAGCAGGTGGATATAAAGTCCAGTACTATCAGAACTCAACTGATAGCTAAGCGTAGTGGAGAACCCTAAGATTTGCACTGCAATATATGCACTGATCGCTTCAAAAATTGGGGCGCCCCAGGCACCCCAATTCGGTAGCCAGCCCTGTTTAAAGGGAATACTTAGCATCAGCATACTCGCAAAGATCAAATGAAATTTGAATAAAAGCTGTCGGATAAATTGAAGCATTGTGTAGGGTTTGAATCTGCTGGATAGGGGAGTTTTGCTTAGACAGTATTGGTCTTTTGTTGCTTTTTATAAACTAGATAGCTCAAACTCAACAGATAAACAGCTACTAAGCCCAAAAGTAGGGGCCAATTGCTAGTTCCTCCATCCTTAGGGGGCTGCTGGTCTACTGCAATGGGGACAATGGCTCGAGTTCGTGGTGTTTGTTGGGGAGCTGGACTGAGCTTTTTATTGGTGCTACTATCCTGCAGAGGGGCTATTGGTGCTGCTTTGGGAGAACTTTGTGGCTTCTGCCTATCTTGCTTGCTTTGCTTGCCCTTTTTCTTCTCTTTCCTAAGTTTTTGCTCAAAGCCTAAAAACTCAACATCTTTTCGATAACGCTTTTTTATAGTTTCTAAGGATAATTCTGGATTGGAAAAATAAGGGTGATGCACTACGGTATCTGTCACATAGCGACCATTCCAATACACATCAGAGGTTTCTACAATGGTACTGTCATTAACCTTCTCAATCTTGACAATGCGTGGTGGGGGCATTCCATAATCATCTTCTGGTTGGGCATCAGGAATGAAAAAATCTAGATCACCTGCATGACTTTTATAGGCAATCAACTTGGTTTGGGCAGCTAGTGGGTAGCTGAGCAATAGGGCTAAACAAAAAATTAAATGTTTCATAAAATATGTAATTTGAGTTTTTTAAAAAGGTTTTTCTAATTCAAAAACTACGGTCATAGTCATAACATATTGAATGCCAACCGTAGGGCGGTCTAATAAAATAATCTTGTCAAATTGATCCATATCAACACCCTCATAATAAAAGGTTTTCTGCTTTCTAGCTTCTTTGTTGATGTAGTTGTCTCCATAACGCCTCTGATGTACATGAAGTTGTGCGGATTCAAAGGCTTGGTACTGTTTGTATAAGTTTTTAGGGTAGTTGGCTCTAAAATCTGTGTTGCTTACCTTAAAACGACCTGTTGCGTTTGCCAAATGCTGTTTTAAAAGAAAGTCTTTTCGTTCCTTACAAAAGGCTAGTGCTTCTTCATACAGTTTTGCATAAGCGGCTTCTCGATCAAAGTCCAAGTAATCTAGTTTGATGATGTCATAAATATCAGCTTGAGCAGAGGCACTAACAATTTTATCCATCAAAGCAAGATCTTCAAATTGAATGATTATATTTTTCTTAATTTCAAACCCATTTTCGATTTGGGTAGATTTTTGTTGATCAATACTATAGTCATAAATTTTTGTTTGACTTACTGGGATTACGCAGTCCAAAAATTTTGAAAATAAGAAATAAAAACAAGTATT
>CAZOLU010000343.1:0-3923 GCA_964580485.1 uncultured Saprospiraceae bacterium
CGTCGAAATTTAAGGCTCATATGCTTGATATCCAGTAAAATACGACGACCTTCTTTAGAAATCAGCAACTCAATCACCGCCTTACCTAAATCAGAAGGGCCATCATTCAAGTCATTCGGCTTTTTAAATACACTAAGCTGTGCTTTACTCATCGAGTTGGCAGTTCCCCCTAAACCATTTTCATAGGTCTTTGCCAAAGACATCCAGATAATTGGCGCCTGAATATACTCATCAGAGTTATCACTAACAGGCAACAGCCCTTTAAGACGCTTTACATTCTTGAGTACCAAAGTTCGGTATTCTTCAAGGCTTGTAATGCCTTCATTAATATAAATAGAGTGCCCTAAAGCATGCCCCCCTTCTACAGACAATACAATGCCCAAGCGATCAGGGTCTGCCAAAACGGAATCGACCTCTTCTTTTTGGCGCAACAAACTATATTGGTATTTAAACCCACCAATGTAATAGGGTTTTTCTTCAAAACGCTGTAGGTATTGAATGTTGTTGATTAAATCGGCAAAATAGTCAATCTCTTTTTGACGCAAAAAAAGCTGATTTGCTACGATTCCAGAAATACAGGAGATGGTAGCTTTTTTATTTTTTTCATTATAATAGTTAGAGCCAATAATAAACTGCCGTTCCATTGGAGAAAGTGCTATACAAGACAGGCGCACCCCCCCTTTAGCTAAAGCCTCAAAATGCGATTGCGAATGTTTGGGTAAGGTTCGCCCCACTGCCTGCATGACCTGGCTCGAACGCTCATAGCCACATTCGTGAAATATGGGTTCCCAGATGTTGTATTCCATATCACTGGTACGGGAGTTGTAAGGTTTCAGGCTACCATTGATATGAATATCTACAAAAGTATTGATATCTGTCTGTGCAAACAGCATGCTGCTAAAGCAGATCAAAACTAAGGTAAAAATGCTTCGAATTTGCATAGTATACTAATTTTTCGATCGTTGAAAGCACTACCTTTTAAAGCGAAATGTCTTGTGCTTGGGGATAGTGTTTGGCTTGAGTTTAAGTAGCTTTTGAGGAGTTAGAGTCCTTCTTTTCAAAAGCCTATTTATCAAAAATACGTAATTCAGCTCATTTTTTAGGGATTTTCAAAACTTGTTTTTCTTTAATCACATCATTTCTAAGCTGATTGTAGTTTTTAATTTCTTTCCAAGGAATATTATATAAGCGACCAATACTGTATAGGGTTTCCCCAAATTTAACCACATGAATCAGCTCTTTCGGTGCTTCTACAGGTACAGGGCTATCTTTTTTGGGCTCCGGGGGAAAATCAAAACTGGGTTCATCTGTTGTTGATTTATCATACACTGAGGGTTGCTCGTCATTTGGTGGGAACGTAGGGGTTTCTACCAAGCTATCTGCTACTGTTTCTTCAGGAAGATCTAAGGAGGCCAACCATTCCTTTTGTTCTTCTAGCAGGCTATCTTTTTGAATAAGAGCTTGATTGCTAGCCACACTTGTGTTGATGCTATCCTTATAAACCGATTCTGGATAAGTTGGTTCATTGATTCTCAGAGGGGGGCTGGGAATGGGGTCTGGTTCTTTTTGAGGGGGTTGAGGAGGAAAGTTGGGAATTTCGTTATTATTGGCTAAAGGTGCCTCAGGCTCTTTATCTTTATTACTTTTTAAGCGAATAGCTGGGGGAACAGACACTTGTTGATTAAGCATTATAAGTTCTCCATTCCGAGGCTCTTCGCCTTCTTTTAATAGGTTGCGTTGGGATAATTGTTCCAACTTAATCCCAAAATATTGTGCAATCTCATACATGCTAATATCATCTGTCACCTTAAAATGTTCTTCATCTCCTCGATACCTAGAACGCTTGGGCTGAATATAACAAGGCTGAAAAGCAATTAACTGATCTCCATCTACTAAATCATTAAATCGAAGAAACTTGCGATAAGGAATGCCCATGCGGGTAGCCACATCAAGGGCCGTTTCCCCCTCTTTTGCCAAAACATAGCTTGCCCCATTTTGTCGGAAGATTCCCTTTTTATAAGCCTTAAATAAAAAGCTACGCCGTTTGCGTCTAAGGCGACGCTCTGTTTCTTCAGGAATTACAAAAATCTCTTTAGGGTTCTCTAAAATAGCTTGATAGCTAGTATCTTCCTCAATATTCACCACAATAGGTGGCATGGCTAGGTCATACTGAGCAAGCTGGTGTTGCTCAATAGTCTTGATTAGTTTTTGAGGGTATTTAGGGTCTGTTGCATAGCCCGCCTTACGAAGGCCCTTGGCCCACTTTTCGTAGTCCGTTTTATCATATTCAAATAAAAAAGCATAACGTTTTTTCTGTAAGATAGCACTGTGATCTAAATAAGAAGCTTCAGGATTATCATATACTCGGAAACAGGATTCTGTACTCTCATCATCCCATTTATAGTAAGTTTCTCCTTCCCACTTGCCTCCACACTTAATTCCAAAATGGTTATTGGCTTCGGTGGCAAGACGGCTATTTCCCACACCAGATTCATGAATACCCTGAGCCAACGTAATACTAGCAGGTATCCCCGTACGATCCATTTCTCGAATAGCAATATCCTTATAGGTGTTGATATAATCTTCTACACTAATGCGATCTCGTTTTTGTGCTGTACTTGGTTGAATCATCAAGCACATCAAAAAAATAGCACCACAGCAAACCCGACCAAGGGATAGTTTTATCATGAGTTTCAATATTTAGTATATAAAAATCATCTATACGACTCCTAAACTAAAGATAGATCTTTATTCTCAAAAGAATACGTAGCTCTACGGATAATAAGTGTACCTAACTAGGACTTTATTATTTAAAAGGTAGGAGTTCATTTCGCCCCCTTCAAACATTCATTTCAGTATTTCCACAGTTGATCTACAAGTTTACAGACAAAAAAAGAGACGCATCACTTGGGTGTGCATCTCTAAAATAAAGACTTTGTTTCCTAATAGTTAGTTGAACGATACTTCTTAGACCAAAACTATTTAGCCCCTCCTCCTCCAAAACCATCAAAGGACTCAGAGACCGTATTATCATCAGCATGACGCAGGCGTGGTTTATCATTCTTTTTCTTATTCAAAAAGATAAACTCTCCTACTGCAGGCTCCTCCCCTCTTTTCATGTTATTGCGCTGATACAATTTAGACAATTTTATACCATAGCGTTGAGCGATAAGCAGCATACTTTCACCTGCCTGAACAATATGAGGACCTTGTTCACCAGTAACCATATTCGACTTGGGTTCGATATAGATGTAGCAGCCTTCTGGAAGCATCTCTTCTTCACCTACACGCAAATCGTTGAATCGGCGTAAATCCTTGGTAGAGATATTATAATTGTTGCCAATCGCTTCGAAATCTTGCCCTTCGGAAAGCACAGTTGCCTTACGGCCCGACTGGTAGAAAATGCCTTCTGCATTATGATGACGTGTAGGGAAGATGACCACCTGTTTGCGAGGGGTACCATCTTCGTGGAAATGCTTGGCTAATGGATCGATTTTCAGCATAGACTTTTGTAAAGACTCTACCCGATCCAACTCATTTTGCATCTCTTGGATATAATCTGCTTGTGTTTGCAGATTTTGTCCTAAACTTGCCATCTGTCCTTTTAGAGCGGTAGTTGTTTCACTCTGCTGCAATTGTAATTGATCTAATTTGCGTTGAATATCTGCTTGCATTTCCAAGACCTGTGCCTGATTGCGTTGTGCTTCGGCAATACTATTTTCCAACTGATCGATACGTACATGTAGTGCCATAATTTCACGATCCATTTCGATAGTTGGGTCAGCATGATATTGGTTAATATCTGTCTCAGAAGGAAGTTTATATTTATCAGTTTTCTTATCGTATTTAGCGAGTTTATGTTTTTCGATGAGGTTGATTAACTTTGTGGAGTACGCAGGATCAGTAGCATAGCCAGATTCTCG
>CAZOLU010000343.1:3933-4798 GCA_964580485.1 uncultured Saprospiraceae bacterium
TAGAGCCCAAAATCGGTAGTCCAAGTTTTCAGCCTTGAAGATATCATCATAATTCTTAGTGGAGCGAAGATGATTAGAGTGATCCTGATAAGAAGCTTTTACATTTTCATAAGCACGGAAACAATGACGCTCTATCTGGTTTCTGCCATCTCGGTATTCTGTAGTTCGATGATAATAACGATCTCCAGACCAATTTTGGGAACATTTTATACCAAAATGATTATTAGAAGCTTGAGCCAATTCGCTCTGTCCATAGCCCGACTCTAGCATTCCTTGTGCAATAATAATACTAGCAGGTATCCCAACACGCTCCATTTCATCAATAGCAATATTGATATAGCTTTTGATATAGTGCTCAGCATGCTCATAGTCTTCCTCACTGCAGGGAGCTTCGGGGGATTTCGCTGCAGCAAGAAAAACGAAGCTAGATAAAAGCAACATTTTTAATGTTAAAATAGGTCTCAAAGTCATCACAAATAAATTTAGGTCCTCTTCCAAAAGGTTTGTTTTCAAAATGGCATTTGAGTGTCCAAGTCAAATGCTAACAATCCCTTGTGTTTGTCTGGTTTAAAACTACTGAGTTGTTGAGTTGGGTCTGTCTTAGTGGTATAGTATATAATCTCTTAATACTTCAGAATTGAAAATCAACCAATCATATAAAACCACGCATTTATAGTATCGTTCAAGTGTAAAGATAAAAATTTTATTCTTAACAACTGAAAAAAAAAACGGTATTTTTTAATAAAACGGTAACACTTGTAGAATAATTGCCATTAAGCTCTTTATTTTAAATCCATTTTTTAATTACTTTTCACGTTTCGCTAATTTCAGAATTAGAAAAACAAATTAAAACAAAATTATATAT
>CAZOLU010000344.1:0-4774 GCA_964580485.1 uncultured Saprospiraceae bacterium
CCTCCCTTATCGTAAATATTATTTTTGACAATTTTAGGGTGCGGAATGTCGGTATTAAACAATATTTTCACCTAAATTGGTTACAAAAATTTCAATATCTAATTTAGATATATGTAGAAAGGGTCAATATTTGTAAAATTTCATCGCTGTTCAATGGTTCCTATCATGACTCGCTACTGCTGCATTAGGAAATTACCTTTTGCCTTTTCATAAAAAATGTACAGTTTCATGAACTAGAGTGAAGGTCTTTGGTTCAATCATTATTATCCTCAAATACAAAATCATTATTCAACAACATGCCAGATTTTAAGCGTTATCAAGAAATACAAAATTACACAGAAAAACGGGGGGTTCAACTCATTGCAGTATCTAAGACTAAACCTCCTACGGATATTCAGGAGCTCTACAATTGGGGACAGCGAGTTTTTGGAGAGAATCGCGTTCAGGAGATGGTAGAGAAATACGAACAACTACCCAAAGACATTGAATGGCATTTAATCGGGCATTTGCAACGCAATAAAGTAAAATATATAGCCCCCTTTGTACGAATGATTCATGCTATTGATAGTCTTCGCTTATTGAAAGAAGTGGATAAACAAGCCGAAAAGGTAAATCGAGTAATTGACGTACTCTTACAGTTTCATATTGCCAAGGAAGATAGTAAGTTTGGCTTGGATTGGGAAGAGGCTAGGGCATTACTAGATAGTGATGCTTATGGCACTATGCAGCACATCCGGATTTGTGGTGTTATGGGGATGGCTACCTTTACAGAAGATGCTACACAAGTGGCTCAGGAGTTTCAACAACTTAAACAATATTTTGAACAGCTCAAAGCTGCTTATTTTTCAGCAACTCCTTTTTTCAAAGAAATCTCGATGGGAATGTCTGGCGATTTTAAAATTGCGATCGAAGCGGGCAGTACGATGGTGCGCGTTGGTAGCCTGATTTTTGGTTCAAGAAGCTAATTTTGATGGAGCAACGCCCTTGCTTGAAGCAAGGGCGTTGCTTGCGCGCGCCTGCGTAGGCAGAACGTTGTTCCAATCAACGTTCTGCCTTAATTCTCTAAGTTTTAGAAGTGGTTTTAAAAGACTTTTTCAATACTTGAGGAAATTAAAAATCTCTTTTTTTATTCCCTTTTTCTTGCAACTAAGAGTAGGGTTGCCGTATCTTTACACAGCAATTCTTTCAAAAAGCACTAATTCACAATCCCCCTAGTAATAAAATCATGCAGTATCCGTATTACACTTGAGATTTCAAGCTTTTAAACTTACAACACTATGCAAATCAAATCACTAATTGGCACCCTCCTACTATTAACCTCCTTTTCCTTCGCTAAAGCTCAAGGTATAGAATTTAGCAAGGGCAGCTGGGACGAAATTAAAGCCAAAGCTCAAGAAGAGCATAAATATATTTTTGTAGATGCTTATGCGGTCTGGTGTGGTCCATGTAAATGGATGGCTAAAAATATCTTTACCGATGCAGAAGTAGGCAAACTCTTCAATCAAAAGTTCATCAACTACAAATTCGACATGGAGAAGGGAGAAGGACTTGATTTTGCAGAAAAATACAATATCAAAGCCTACCCTACCTTAGTATTCTTCAATCCCAAAGGAGAAATGGTATACAAAACCGTTGGTGCCAAACAAGCGGAAGACTTAATCGAAGATGCTCAAGCCGCTATGAACCCCAATACGCAAATGACAACCCTTGCCGATAAGTTTGCCAAAGGAGAACAAGACCCTGAATTCCTTTACAATTATATCATGATCCTCTCCGATGCTTATGAAGAGGAGCAAGCGCAGGTTGTTGCAACAAGGTATCTTGATGATCAAGATAAAAAAGACTGGACTTCAGAAAAAAGCTTTGAAGTCATCAGCAGAACCATGAGTGACTACCAGTCCGAGGTCTTTCAATATGTTGCAAAACAGCAAGCCAACTTTAAAAAAGTACTTGGAGCTGAAAAGGTGGATAATTACATTTTATCTGGAATTATGAATGCGATCTACCCAATTGTTCGGGAACAAGATGATAAAAAGTATACGGAATTTAAAGAAGATATTAAAAAACTAACTGGTGCTGATGCTAAAAAACATATTGCCTTTTTAGATATGCAGTATTATAGTCGATCAGATAAGGCCGAGCAATATCTTTATAACTACTATGATAACTACTGTGAAAATTCTAATCAACTCAATGGTATCGCCTGGCGCTACTTTGAAAAGGAGAAAGACCCTGCTAAATTAAAGAAGGCACTGAACTGGGTCGAAAAATCCATTGAGCTAGATGCCAACTGGGCAAATCTAGATACAAAAGCTAATCTCCTTTACAAGCTAGAGCAGCATAAAGAAGCCCTAAAAGTAGCTCAAGCGGCAATTGAAATGGGCGAAAATGCAGGAGAAGATGTTGCAGCAACCAAAGAGCTTCTAAATGCAATTCAAAAGGAACTAAAAACTGCACCACAAGATCACAGTAATGGAATGCACTTTACGGAAGGAACTTGGGATGAAATTAAAGCCCTCGCCAAAAAAGAAAACAAATATATCTTTGTAGATGCTTATGCTGTATGGTGTGGTCCTTGCAAATGGATGGCTAAAAATGTCTTTACAGACCCAAGTGTAGGGGAGCAATTCAACCCCAATTTTGTCAACTACAAGTTTGATATGGAAAAAGGTGAAGGACCGGCCTTTGCTCAAGAACATGGTGTAGCGGCTTACCCTACCCTCCTCTTTTTCAACTCGGATGGGGAATTGGTTCACAAAGCAGTTGGCGCACAACCTGTTGAACAACTCATTGCAGAAAGTAAAAATGCTTTAGATCCTAAAAAACAGATTTTCACCCTTCAGAAAAAATTTGAAAATGGTGAGCGTAATGTAGGTTTTCTATATGACTACAGTATGGCTTTAGCAGGTGCTTATGAGGATGCTACAGAAGCATCTACACTCTACTTGAAAAGCATCGATCAAAAAGACTGGATCAAAGCTAAAAACTTTGAGCTTATTATGGCCACTCAAGAAGATTACCAATCGGAGGCCGCCACCTATGTCATTCAAAATCGTGAAGTTTTTGCCAAGGAGCATGGGCAAGCAACTGTTGATCGCTACATTGAAATACTCTTGTTTGGAGAAATGATGCTCATTGTAGAAGCCCAAGATAAGGCAGCTTACAAGGCTCTGCGAAATGAAGTTAGCAAACTGATGGGAGATCAAGCCAACAAGTACAATGCAATATTTGATTATCAGTTCCACCTCAGCTCCAAAAAAGCTTATAAATATCAGAAAGTCTATTTTGACAATTACTGCGATAGTTGGTCAGAACTCAATGAAGTAGCTTGGTACTATTTTGAGAATGAAAGCAGTAAAAAGAAGTTGAAAAAAGCACTTTCTTGGGCAGATCGTTCTATCGAACTAGAAAAACACTGGTTTAATGTAGACACTCGAGCTAACCTACTATTTAAACTCAAACGCTATGAGGAAGCAAAGGAAGCGGCTATAGAAGCCATTCAACTTTGCAAAGAGGTAGGTGATAATCCAGAAGAAACGGAAATGCTCCTCCAAGACATTGAAGCAAAATTAGGAGCTTAACCTCAACCCATAGAGCAGAGCGAAGTTGCATTTGCTTGGCATTCTAGGCTAGACTTAGAGACCCAAAAAACTAGATGATATACATCTTGTCTTTGGGTCTCTTAGTCTAGTGTCTAGCCTCAAAGGGATACCCTTGGTAGAGTCTCTACTACTCAGTTGATTTAAAGCTACTTAATTATGCTGCCAGCACTTTAGCAAATTTAAGGGATGATTTTTATTTTTTCCTAAAACATCAATGAACAGCCCAACTTAGGTCTAACAAAAAGATTTTGAGTAGTAGCCGTACTACCATCTCTACCAAGATAATCAAAACTAGCACTGTGAATAGAGTATCCAAATTCGATACAAAGATGTGCCTTGGATCTAGAAGCAAAACGCAAACCTAAGCTAGGATTAACATAAATACCCCCTCTTGCCGCTGTCATCTGCAAGCCCGTCCAGTCCACTCGGTTTTGTCGCAAAGCAAAATTATAGCCCATCGACACGCTATAATACAAAGACCAATCTCGCTTGAGCAAATCCCCACGCAGCTCTGCATAAACAGGAATATGGTGTGAAAACATAAAAACATTGTCCATAAAAACCCAGCCTACACCCCCTCCCAACATCAAATGCCGATGCTTTACCCAACCTAGCCCCAACTTTGAGCCTAGTCCGAGCGTAGGAGTCGTCCCCCCCCAAGTGCTTTCTTGTATTCCCCCTAAAAAATCTAGATTCAAATAATAATACATTCCTGTTTCATAAATATGCCGAGCCTTTTGCATAGAATCAGGCAAAGCGGTCAAGTTAGCACCGCCCCGTTCAATAGATTCTAGGTCAGTAGAAGGATACACCAGCACACTTCCTCCCATAATCTCCACCTTGATATGCCCTTCCAACTGATACTCCAAAATTTTACACTTTAGAATAGACCCATTTTTCAACCTGACCAAATCAGGATAATTGCTTTGGGCACACAAATCTCGTCCCCAAAAACTCAGAAGAACAAACAACAAAATTCCTATTCTCATATTTTATAATTCAATAAACGTGGATAAAAAAAGCCCTCTAAAAATATTTTCAGAAGGCTCTCAAAAAACAATGAAGAAACTATTAAAAATTATCGCTGTACAGGGATTTCACTAATCTTTTGAATCTGCGTAGGATCTGCAATATCATACTGATGAAAACCATCCTCCCCAATCACCAACAAC
>CAZOLU010000345.1:0-4742 GCA_964580485.1 uncultured Saprospiraceae bacterium
AAAAAAGCTTTCAGCTATTTTTAGATCGGCTAGTTCAACTTTTTATCAAAAGTTTCCTGCCTAAGCTCCGTTGGACTCATGTAACATGTAATCATTACAGATGGCCCATGATAGATATTCCCAGCCGAAGCAGAGTGCAAAAGGATACGATAGCAACTTTTGCAACGCTTGAAAATCTCCAAAGGAATTTTCAAGGCGTAGGCTGACATAGAAAGTTTTATACAAAAAAATCAGGCATTGGTTTCTTCGTCGGATCTACTGCATAAGGCGTCAAATCGTGAATACCTTCCATCATTAAGACCTCATCATCAATATAAAAATTGCCCGTAGCCTCCCGACTATCCCTCTGGAAGATATAGAAAGCCGCATCTCCCATGATTTCGGGCTTTCGAGAAGCCTGCATCATTTCTTCGCCCCCTAAAAGGTTATTGACAGCAGCCGTAGCAATAGTTGTTCTAGGCCAAAGGGCATTGAATGCGATCCCATCATCTTTATACTCCTCAGCCATACCCAACACACACATACTCATCCCAAATTTGGTCATGCTGTAAGCTACATGATTGGCAAACCAACGCGACTCCATATTGAGTGGAGGAGAGAGGTTCAACACATGAGGATTCTTGGCTTTGCGCAAATGAGGAATACAAGTTTTGGAAGTCAGAAAAGTCCCACGCACATTGACTTGGTGCATGAGGTCATAGCGTTTCATGCTCGTGTATTCTGTTGGGGTAAGACTAATGGCACTGGCATTATTCACCAAAATATCTATTCCACCAAAGGTTTCTACGGCCTTAGCTACTGCTTCCTGCACCAGTTCTTCATGCCGTACATCCAAAAATACGCCCAAACCCTTTCCACCTGCCGCAGTCATCTCCTCCGCAGCCGTATAAATGGTGCCCTCTAGTTTGGGATGGGGCTCGGTTGTTTTAGCTGCAATTACAATATTTGCCCCCTCTTTGGCGAGGCGCAAGCCGATTGCTTTTCCAATTCCACGGCTTCCACCAGTAATGAATACCGTTTTTCCTTCAAATAATCCCATAGTTTTATAGTTTTTGATTTGATCCCGAATATAATTGAATCCGCTGTGGATTTATAACAAAAAAGGAATTAATCATCAAGTCCTAAATTTTTATTAAAACTAATTTTTATAAAATTTGTCTTGACTTTTCTATGTTTAAGCGGTAATTTACTTTTTCATGTGAAAGAGCTGTCAAGTCATTAACGATAAGGCGTAAAAGGCGCCGCGCTGCGGAGGGGGGCTGACCGAAGGGAAGCCGACAGCGACCAAAGGGAGCTGGCTGAGCATTCCTGCCCCAAAGGGGTGCCCTTGGCACGAACCCCGCAGCATAGCGGAGCCCACAGCTTGCTGGGGGCTGCCCCAAATCCTAATTAAATTAATATAAATATGCGACTATTTGATTCTTTATTATTTTTGGTGGCGGGAGCCATTATTGGGGTGTTGGCCTATGCTTTTTGGTTCAACCGCAACCCTCCAAGCAAGGATCCTATGCCTGAGCAGAAGCAGGAGATTATGCTAGAGAAAATCAAGCAAGTGGCAAAACTAGTGACAGTAGAAGGAGAGTTTGCCAATGTGCATGAGTATAAAGATTTTCATTGGAGTGATATTTCTGCCTTTCGCAAAAAGGCACTGATTCGGGTGAAAGCCAAAGTTTCGGTAGGTTATGATTTACAAAAAATGACCTGGGAGGTCGATTCTGCAAATCGCATTATTCGAGTCAAAAATTTGCCTGAACCTGAAATTTTAGCAATTGACCACGATTTAGAGTATTATGATATTCAGGAGGGGATGTTTTATGGTTTTAAGGAGGAGGATTATAACTTAATCAACAGGGTGGTTAAAAAACGCCTGCGTGATGCGGTTCAGAAAGGCCCTTTGATGGACAAGGCCAAAGAAGAGGGTATTGAAAACCTCGAAATTATTCAGTTGTTGGTAGAGCAAGCAGGCTGGAGCTTTGTGGTGCAAGAGGGCGATGAGGAGCTACCAAGCGGGAATCCACAAGACTCGTTGAAAAATATTAAGATCCCCAACCCAAAGCATAAGATGGATAGTTTGTTGCATTAGGTGAACAAAAAAGACGCTAGATCATTAGACTAAAAGATTCAAGACTTCACCTAAAGGTCTTCAAATCTTGAGTTTGCTTAATCTAGCATCTAAATCTATAGTTATGAATCATATCAGCTACGAAGAGCTTCAGGTATGGCGCGCCCAAGGGCGCGCTTTCACCCTCCTAGACGTTCGTGAGCCTCATGAGCACGAAGCTTACAATATTGGGGGCGAGCTCTGCCCCTTGGGGCAGTTGATGTCTGTACTCGATCAGCTTTCTACAACAAAGCCCATCGTTTTCTACTGCCGTAAGGGCATTCGCAGCCAAATCGCGATACAGCGCTTGCTGCGCAAGCGTGCCGAGCTAGATTGTTATAATTTGGCGGGAGGGATTGCTCAATATTTTGAGTAGCGATGCTCTTTGTTTAGGAATCAGGAAAACGGTACGACTCTGATCTGTGTACGGTTTTATATAGTTCCCAAGACCGCCAGAAGACTAACTGAAAATTTCTTGAATAATTTGTTCTTTTTTACGTCTCGAAATCGGGATTCTGAAGGCTCCAATCTCTAGCATATTCCCAATTAGTTTTGTAGCCTTTGCCTTGGCAGCAATATAGGACTTGTGGACGCGCATAAAGTATTGATCTGACAGCTTAGACTCCATATTCTTTAAAGACTCTAGAGTAGTGAACTTTTTTTTGTCTTCGCAAACAATTTGCACATACTCTCTCATCCCTTCTATGTATATAATATCTTTCAAATATATTTTCTGGATATTCCCATCTACTTTCACCGCAATAAAATCTTTGCGAAAGCTTAGATCCTCAAGAGGAGATACTGCGATTTTTTCTTGTCGGTCTAATTGCAACTGTGCTTGTGGGTAGTGGATGTTGAGTTGTTGCTTAGCTTTGGAAACGGCTTGTAAAAAGCGTTCAAAAGCAAAGGGCTTTAGGAGGTAATCGACTGCATTGAGGTCAAATGCCAAGGGGGCGTATTCAGAATAAGCAGTAGTGAAAATTGTTACGGGAGGTTTGGGGATTAGTTTTAGGAGGTCTGTCCCGCTAAGGGTGGGCATCTGAATATCCAAAAAAAGGAGATCTACTGTTTGCAATTGTAGGATTTCTAAGGCCTCGATAGAAGACTGTACTCGACCTACAATTTCCATACTGGAGAGTCTAGCGATAAAATTTTCTACTAAATCCAGCGCAAGTATCTCGTCATCAACTAAGAGAACCCTTATTTTTTGCTCTTTTTCCATTCTATATTTTCATTTTTTTGTAAAACCTCAACAATCTACGGTCATCTGGAGATGCACTTCAAAGCTATCGTCCTTGTCAGTTAGTTGCAACTGGTGCTGATTGGGATAGTTAAACTCAAGCCGTTTGCGGATATTAGAAAGACCTACTCCCCCAGTTTTATCTTTTTGCAGGTTGTGATTATTTTTGGAGTTTAATGTTGTAAAAATGAGCTGCTGTTCCTCCACAGTTAGGGTCATTGCGGTATAAGCCTCTTTATTTGTATCAAAATCACAATGTTTAAAGCAATTTTCAACCAAAGGGATTAGAATCATAGGCTCGATCATGATACCAGTTAATCGTCCCTCTACACTCAATCGAATATCAAGATCGCCTTTACTGCGCATCTGGAAGAGGTCGATAAACTTAAAAATATGTTCCACCTCCTGGTTCAAAGATACTTTTTGGTCTTCACTATTGTATATAACATAACGCAATAGTTCAGATAATTTCAAGATCATTTCAGGCGTATCGTCTGATTTGACAACTGCCAAAGAGTAGATGTTATTCAGCGCATTAAATAAAAAGTGCGGGTTGATTTGTGCTTTTAGAAACTGGATTTTTGCCTGATTGTATTCATTGGCAGCCTCCAAAGCTTTGGTTTCTGTGGTCAGATTAACATGATACATTTGAAAGAGCATGCTAAAGCCCAAAAAACTAATAGAACTAATGTAGTTGAAGACATGCTCTCGCATACTACTTAAAATCATGGGCTGGATAGAAAGTGTAGCTAACAGAGATCCGAGTTGCGATCTCAAAATAATGATGAGGCCACAAAAAGGCAGGGCATAGAGCAGATAATAGAAATATTGTCCCTTCGGAAAAAACCGCTTGATAAGGTAGAGATTTCCGTAGAATAAAATAATTAGAGATATGAGATTTAGGCCAGTCAGAAGCATTGTGTCTTCAAAATCATGGTACCCGCCTAGCATCAAAAGGATAATGATTCCACTTAATAACCAGAAGCTTATTGATAATAGAACAGCGACCTGCCTCTTTTTTTGTTGTTGAATAGTTTTTTCCATCAGCTTAGACCTCTCCTTTTAATTTTATACATACTGTACTCCTGTAAACTAAGAAGCAACATCACAATAATGGTATTTTTTTTACCAAACCAACAAGATTTTCAATGAACGGTCTAAAAATCGTCACCTATGGCTTTCTATATAGAATAAAAAATAAACTGTCGCCAATTGTAGAGAGTTTCTTACCATTGATTGAATAAATTCGGCTGCTTGAGCCGATAGATTTATGTTTGTATGTGAAGTTAAGGAATTTATTCAATATCGCTCATACAAATACTCTACTTCAATGAATTACAAAGCACTACTCTATTACACAAATATAATTTACTGAAAACTACGGAAAAGTATTTTAACTTA